>NZ_JBHYGG010000016.1:0-24549 GCF_051859125.1 Gemmata sp. | reverse complement strand
GAGCGCCGAGCGAGGGTTCACGTGGACCCTCGCTCGGCGCTCGGGCTCGGACCCGGACACCACGGTTCAGGTCGAGGGCGGGCCGGCGACCGGGCGGGCGCGGCGCCCCGCCGCCAATGCTCGCGGCGTATTGACTGAACCCGTGCGAGGTGCGATACCAGAACGACGCCCTTCGGCATCGAGGTCGGTTGTCCTCAGCCCCGCGACCGACCCGGTGCCGACGGGACCGTCTGATCCCACCCGCCCGGGGACCGACATGAGCGACGGAGACGCGCTGCTCGCGGCGATCATCGCCAACCCCGACGACGACACGCCGCGCCTGATCTACGCCGACTGGCTCGACGAGAACGGGCAGGCGGAACGTGCCGAATTCATCCGGCTACAGGTCGCCCGGGCTTGCGTAATGCGGGATTGGCCTGCAGGGCTGGCTCAACTCTTGTTGGATCGCTACGCCGACGAGTGGGCGAGGTTGGGTCGCGAAGCGGAACTGCTGGCTCGCAACTGGAATACCTGGGCCGAGCCGTTTGAGCTATGGGGACGCAAGAACATCTTCTTCCGACGTGGCTTTGTCGAGGAACTGACGTGTGCGCCGATGGAACTGATTGAGAACCACCTTCCACTGTTTCAGTTGAAGACTCCTCCCTCAGTAGTCACAATCGTCCCACAAGGCCCGGAGATCCCGCTGGCGGACCTGTTGTCCGTCCCCCACACGCCAACGTGTCGCCTCCAACTCAAGGGCTTCTACCCAAATCAGGGAGAACTTGAGCTGTTGACGCCGAACCCGCCCCAACTTGAGCGGCATCTGTGTCGAGGAAGTTGGTTAGTTCTCGTGGTACGGACCGATCAGGTGACTGAATTAGACACTGCTCGGCGGTTTCACATTGCAAAAAAGCGGAGCCGATGCGCTGTGCGGAAATTCGATCAAGTTGCAGGCTTCTCGGCTTGGTGCCCCGACCTAGCGAACTCGCACTCGACACCACGCTGGGTCTGGCTTGAGGACGGACAGGTGACTCGTCATCAAGCAGGCGTGGCAATACCGAATCTGATGCGGCCACGGTGATCCGGGCCTCACCCCGCCCGCCCCAAGATGTAGCGCCCTGGATCGACCTCCGTGCGCAGGATGCGGAGTTGCTCCTCGTTCGGCTCGACGGTCGTTGTCAGCGGGTCGCACGCCTCCAGCTCGAAGCCGGTCGCGGTCTGGACTTGCTCCAGAGTCCGGCCGGGGTGGAGGCTCTTGACGCGCATCCTTTTTGTCTCGGGGGCGAAGTCCAGCACGCACAGGTCGGTGATGACGCGGTGCGGGCCGGTGCCGGCCGGCAGGCCGGCCGCCTCGCGCGCGCCGGGGCCGGTCAGGTAGCCGGGGGTGGTGAGGAAGTCGAGCTTGGCCGCGAACTTCTTCGCGTCGTGCTTCATGACGATCAGCGTGCGCCAGCAGAACGACGCCAGGTCGTTCGCGCCGCCGCTGCCCGGCAGCCGCACCTTCGGCTTGTCGTGCGTGCCGCCGATGAACGTCGAGTTCAGGTTCCCGAACGGGTCGATCTGTGCGCCACTCAGGAACGTGTAGTCGACCATGCCGCGCTGGCAGAACTGCATCACGTCGGCCATCGACGTGGCCATCACCGCCCGGTGGAACGTGGTGCTGTCGCCGACGCTCACCGGCATCGTCGGCAGTTGCGGGGCCACGCCGCCGGCCTCGAACAGGATCACCAGGTTCGGCGCGTGGGTCCGCTGCGCGAGCATCGCCGCGGCGCACGGGAGCCCGGTGCCGACGGCGACGGTCTTGCCGTCCTCGAGTTCCCGGGCGGCACAGCAGATCATCAGTTCCATCGACGTGAACGGCATGGGGCCCCTCCCTCGCTCCGAGTTCGCGCTGACACACGCCGCTCGGTCGCCTATTCTTAACTGGATTCCGTCCGCCCGCAATCCTCACGAGACGCTGACACAGTGAGTACCGCTCCTGCCGTCCTGCCGGTCGCGCCCGTGCTGCCGCGCCCGAAGCTCGTGGTGTGGTTCCTGGCCACCCTCGTCGCCGTCCACCTGCTCGCGCTGACCGCGTTCACGCCCTACGTGTTCGCGTGGTGGGGCATCCCGCTGGTCCTCGTCGGGAACTTCATCTTCGGCTCGATGGGGATCAACCTCGGCTACCACCGGATGCTGACCCACAAGGCCGCGACGTTCCCGACCTTCCTCGAACGGCTCTGGGTGCTGTGCGGGGTGTGCAGCCTGGAGGGGTCGCCGCTGTGGTGGGTGTGCGTCCACCGCATCCACCACCAGCACAGCGACGACTCCGGCGACCCGCACACTCCCAGGGAGAGCTTCTTCTGGGGCCACATGCAGTGGATCTACACCGCCGACCCGCGGCAGCGGTCGCTGTCGACGTTCGAGAAGTACATCCCGGACCTGATGACCGACCCGTTCCTCCGCTGGCTCCACCGCGGGAACAAGTGGATCCTGGTGTACGTCGCCCACGCGCTGCTGATCGCCGCCGCGGGCTTCGGGCTCGGGTTCCTGATCGAGGACACGACCGAGGCGGCGGTGCAACTCGGCACGCAGGTGTTCGTGTGGGGCGTGCTGGTGCGGACGGTGTACGTGTGGCACATCACCTGGCTGGTGAACTCCGCGGCGCACCGGTGGGGCTACCGCAGCTACCAGACGTCGGACCGGAGCCGGAACAACGCGGTCGTGGCGCTGCTGACCAACGGCGAGGGCTGGCACAACAACCACCACGCGACCCCGCGGGCGTGCTCGCAGGGGCACCGCTGGTGGGAGGTCGACCTGACGTTCACCGCCGTGCGTGCGCTGCAACTCGTCGGCCTCGCGTGGGACGTGGTGCCCGTTAAGGTGCCGAAGCACATCGCCGGAAAGAAAGAGGAAACCGGGAGAGGGGGAGACAAGGAGACGGCAGACAAGACGGGAACGCCATGAGTGCCACCGTGGTCGAGGCGCCGCAGGAGTACGACGGCCCCGGGCCGAGCGTGTTCCTCGCCGGCGGCATCAGCGGGACGACCGACTGGCAGCAGCAGGTCGTCGGCCGACTCTCCGACGTGCCCGTCACGCTGCTGAACCCGCGGCGGGCGAACTACCCGTGGCACGACCCCAGCGCCGCGGCCGCGCAGATCGAGTGGGAGTTCCGGCACCTGCACCGGGCCACGGCGATCCTGTTCTGGTTCCCGCCCGAGACGCTCTGCCCCATCGCGCTGTTCGAACTCGGCGGCCGCGTCCAGGTCCGCGAGCAGGCGCTGTTCGTCGGCACCGACCCGGCCTACGCCCGCAAACTCGACGTCGAGATTCAACTCCGCCTCGCCCGCCCCGAGGTCCAGGTCACCACCAGCGTTTGGGATCTCGCCGAGCAGGTTCGTGGGTGGCTCGCGGCTCGCCAATCGGCGTGATCCGCGAATTGGCACGGGGCGTGCTTTATTCCATTTCGGCATGGCAACCCCTGACGGAATCGCAAGGTTCCGTTGGAGGCTTGGGCGGATGGGTCGCTGGGGGTGGTCCCCAGCGACCCATTCTTTTTTTTACGGGCACTTCCGCTCGCTCCGCACACCGCACCACAACCCTTTTGGGACGCACCCTCGACCGGCGCTGGTTCTCGACTGGTCACAAGCCTGCTTGCTCGCCAACCACGCTGATTGCTCGCCGGCCAGCCGGGACCGCCCGGGCGGGGCCACCGACCGGCCTTCGCGAAAGAAAATCGTTGAATGTTCCGGCCCCGGTCCCGACACTGTCCCAGGGTCCGAACCCGCCCGCCGCCTGCCCCCCTCACGAGACTCACACATGCTCCGCTCCCTCTCCGGCCTGGCGCTCGCGCTGGGCGTCGCCGCCGGCGTGCCCGCGTCGCGGGCCGACGACAAGAAGCCCGAGCCCGGCACCGTCGAGCTGTTCAACGGCAAGGACCTCACCGGCTGGGGGTACAAGACCAAGGACAAGTTCGAGGCGTTCGACGGCAAGACCGAGGCGTCCGACAAGCGGTACTCGGCCAAGGACGGGGTGCTCGTCGTGAACCCCGGCAAGGGCACCGCGCAGCTCTGGACCACCGAGAAGTTCGGGAAGGACTTCGAGCTGCGGCTGGAGTTCCGGGCGGCGGTGAACGCCGACAGCGGGCTGTTCGTCCGCGGCCCGCAGCTCCAGGTTCGGGACTACCTCGTCGCCGGGCCGTACAAGGAACTGAAGAAGTACAAGCCGCAGGACTGGAACGAGATCGTCGTCGTGGTGAAGGGCGAGGTCGCCCACTGCACCTGCAACGGCGAGGTGCTCAACGCGGCGATGAAGGTGCCGGCGACCGGCCCGATCGGCCTGGAGGCCGACCGCGACACGGTCGAGTACCGCAACATCCGCCTCAAGGAAATCAAGTAAGATCACCCCGGCGAGCCACGGGGTTCCCCCCCGTGGCTCGAACGTCAATCTCCCACCGAAAGGCAACTCCCATGCGTCTGCGCAACCCGCTCCTCGCCCTCGCCGCGTTCGCCCTCGCGGTCCCGACCGCGTGTGCGGCCGACGAGCCGCTCAAGAAGGCCGACAAGATCGTGTTCCTCGGCGACTCGATCACCCAGGGCGGCGTCGGCCCGAAGGGGTACGTCACCGTCATCAAGAACGCGCTCGCCGAGAAGCACAAGGACCTCGCGATCGAGGTGATCGGGGCCGGCATCAGCGGCAACAAGGTGCCCGACCTGCAGCGGCGGCTGGAGAAGGACGTTCTCGCGAAGAAGCCCACGGTCGTGGTCATCTACATCGGGATCAACGACGTGTGGCACGGCGAGAAGGACCCGGCCCGCGGCACCACGCCGGACAAGTTCGAGGCCGGGCTGAAGGAGATCATCGGCAAGATCCAGGAGACCAAGGCCCGCGTGATCCTCTGCACCCCGACGGTGATCGGCGAGAAGAAGAGCGGCACCAACGCCCTCGACGCCAAGCTCGACGAGTACGCGGAGATCAGCCGCAAGGTCGCGAAGGACACCGGCTCGCAACTGTGCGACCTGCGGAAGGCGTTCGCCGACCACCTCGCGAAGAACAACGCTGACGACAAGGAGAAGGGCGTCCTGACCGGCGACCGCGTCCACCTGAACGACGCCGGCAACAAGCTCGTCGCCGAGACCATCCTCGGCGTGCTGGACAAGTAACGCGGGAGAGTGTTTCTGTGTTGGGAGTGTTGGAGAGTGTTGCGGTTGGCTCAAGTTCGTCGCGGATCAGAGCCAACACTCTCAACACAGCAACACTCCCAACACTCTCCAACACCCAACACTCTCAGACACTCATTCCGCCTTCGCGGTCGCGGCGTACTCCTTGAGCGCCGCCTCGTGCTTCGCCAGGTCGGCCCGCAGCTCCTTCACCTTGGCCTGGCGCTTCTCGATCTCGGTCTCCTGGTCGTCGAACTTCTTGACGTACCGCTTGTACGCCTCGGACTCCTTCGGGGCGCGCTCGATGTTCTTGCGGATGCGGTCCTGGTCGTCGGCGATCTCCTTGAGCGCCGCGTGCTCGGCCGCGATCCCGCCCCGGGTGTCTTCGAGCTTGCCGCGGAGTTCGAGCAACTTCGCGAGCACCGCCCGCACCGCCGGCTTCGTCGCGTCCATCTTCGAGTAGTAGAGCAGCGTCTCGGTGTTCGCCCCGTCGAGCGCGTGCGCCTCGCCCGACTCCGACTCCTCGGTCACCTCCAGCGTCTCCCGCGCACCGGCCTTCACCGGCACCTCGAACCGCGTGAAGCTGCGCGTGACCTCGGCGGGCCGGACCGGGGTCACGAGCTTGCGGTCGCCGACCCGCGGGTGCTCGATGATGACCGTGCGGTCGCGGGCGTCGCGGTTGCGGATCACGTACTCGGTCCGCCACTTCCACCGCGTCTGCGCCGACACCTTCCCCGGCACCACCCTCACGACCTCGACAGTGCCCACCTTGGGCTTCTCCGTTGTCACGACCTCGGTGGCGAGGTCCACGGCGTAACTGATGAGCCGCTCCTCGTTCTTCTGGACGTCGGGGAGACGGGCGTCGCCCGCGAACGTGCCCGCGTCGTAGACCGCGACCGGCCCCTGGGCGAGCGGCGTCCCGGTGGCGTTCTTGACCCGCAGGCCGAGCAGCGGGTGCTTCGCCAGCACGGTCGGGTTGTAGATGCTCACCCGCGAGCCGGTCACCTCCTTGTCGAGGATCGGGACCAGCGCCGACTTCTGCCGCGGGAGCGTGACCGGGCCGTCGATCGCCACCTCGAACAGTTCCCCGCCCTCGGCGGCCGCGAGCGCCCCGCCCTGCTTGTCGAGCGGGTCGCGGATCGTCTTCGCCGCCGGACGGTCCGGGTCGGCCGCGGGCGGGACGGTGCCGCGGCTGCGGCCCAGGTACTCCTCGAACGTGAGCCGCTGGCCGTAGAGCGTGCGGACGTCGGGCCGGGGCACCCGCGGGAGGTACGGTGCCGGGTTCGCGAACCCGCCCTGGATGCCGAACTGCCCGCCCTGGTTGCCGAACTGCCCGCCCTGGAAGTTCCCGCCCTGGAAGTTCCCGCCCTGGAAGTTCCCGAACTGGCCGAGTTGGCCGCCGCCGACGCCCAGGCCGCCCGCCCCGAACCCGAGGTTCCCCTGGCCCGGGTTCACACCGGCGCCCATGCCCATGCCGGTCGGGTTCAGGTTCCCCTGGTACATCGGCGGGCGGAGCGACGCGAACAGTTCCGGCTCGACCGTCGGCCGCGGGACGAACAGCGGGTCGTACATGTCCATCTGGAACGTCATCGGGCGGCCGCTCACGAGCGACACCTTCACCTCCTTCCAGTCCTCGTCGGTCGTGTTCTCGATCGTCGCCCACGCCAGCAGCCGCACCGCCCCCTTCTCGTCGATCTTGAGCCGGTAGCTCGTCTTCCACAGCGGCGCCTCGGTGACGTACCCGACGGCGACCCGCCGCTTGCCGTTGCCGCCGAACGCCACGGACACGGTCTTCTTGTTGTCGCCCCGCGACGCGGCGAGCACCTCCAGCGCCTTCTTGAACTCGGCCTGGAGTTCCGGCCGCACGAACTTGAGCTTCTTCACCTGCTTGAGTTCGACCGTCTGGAGCCCGTCGTCGGTGAGCAGGTTGATCCTCTCGTCGGGCGCGGCCGCGGCCGCGGGGCCGGCCTGGGGCTTCTCGACGCTGACGATCTGCCCCGTGAGCGTGGTGCCGGACTTGTCCGCGACCTCGATCTTCTCGCCGCGGACCTGGTGCAGCAGTTGGCCCATGCTCGGGTTCTCGGTCACGTCCACCGCGAACCCCTTGAGGGCGTACTCGACCGGGAGCCGGTTGTCGTAGGTGACCGCCCTCGGCTTGCCGCCGCCGGCGTCGGTGAGGACGAGGCTCTTGAGCAGGTCGTTGACGTCGGCCTCGTCGAACCGCAGGTCCACGCGGGCGTCGCCGGTGACCTCGCCCTCGCGGTGGAAGTACCCGATGCCGGCGTTGAACAGGACGATCCGGGTGACGGGCAGGTCCGCGGCCGGCACCGCCTTGGCGTCGGCGGCCGCGGCCCTCGCGGGCATCTCGGGCTCGCCGCGAACGGCCGGGGCGAGGAACAGCAGCGCGCACGACAGCGCGCCGAGGGGGATCACGAACGGTCGCATGAGCGGCCTCGCGGGAAAGGGGCGGGCGGGACGAAGAGTGTAACGCCGCCCCGCCCCCGTCGTTGGCCGCCCGCGACGATCTTCACTCCAGCGGCGGGAGGATGTCGGGCTCGATCTGGTAGGCGTCGGCCAGCGCGTTGGTCGTGTTGAACAGCCCGACCACGGCCATCACCTCGCCCAGCGCCTCGACGCTCAGCCCGAGCTTGCGGACCGCGGCGGTGTGCGAGTTGACGCAATAGGCGCACCCGTTCGTCGCGCTCACGGCCAGCGCGATGATCTCGCGGGTCAGCGGGTCGAGCTTCGAGGTGCGGCCGGTCGCCTCGGGGTGCATGGTCGCCTTGAGCCGCGACCAGACGAGTTCGAGGTGGTCCGGGTTCGTCGCCAGGACGCGCCAGAGGTTCGGCACGAAGGTGATGTTCTTGGTCGCCTTGATGTCGGCGTAGACCGCGGCGACCGTGCCGGTGGCGGCCGCTTCCGGAACGGGCGCGACGGTGGCGATGCGTGGCGTGGACATGACGGCTCCTCGTCGGGACAGGGAGCAGAAAGTATAGCCCGGCGGGTGCGTGGGCCGCCCGGCCGCCGGAGGCCGCCCCCGATGAGGATGCTCCGGGCGAGAGAACGTTTGCACGTTCCTCCGGCGGGAAGTCCGGCGCAGACAGGGGTTACGGTGCTATGCTAGTGTCAGACCGTTGACCCGGTCGCCCTCGCCCCGTCGCCCGCGTTCGGTGGGTATCCATCTTTCCTCTCTGGGTTCCTATTATGCCTTCCCCACGGTCCCGAGCGTTCACGCTCATTGAGTTATTGGTGGTGATCGCCATCATCGCGATCCTCATCGGCCTGTTGCTGCCCGCGGTGCAGAAGGTCCGCGAGGCGGCCGCACGCACCCAGTGCTCGAACAAGATCAAGCAGCTCGCGCTGGCGATGCACGCGGCGCACGACGTGTACAGCCGGCTCCCGGCCGGGCAGGAGGTCGCCAACCTGACCGGGTCGTGCCCGGCGCAGTCGAACCCGTGGTCCGACGCCCGCACCCCGTGGAGCGTCGCGCTGCTGCCGTACATCGAGCAGGGCGCGCTGTTCGCGAAGTTCAACGAGAAGGCGAGCTTCGCCATCAACCGCGAGCACAACACCGGGGCCGTCAACTACGCGGCCCAGACGACCGTGATGCCGGGGTTCCACTGCCCGAGCGACCCGCGGATGGCCGGCACGAACTTCTCCAGCTACCTCGCGGTGGCCGGGGGCGGCGCGCCGACCGCGAGCGGGTGCGTGTCGGACAACTACGCCGAGTTCATCCTGTTCTCGAACGGGGTCTCGTTTCTGAACTCGCGGACCCGGTTCACCGACATCACGGACGGCACCACGAACACGTACCTGCTCGCCGAGAGCAAGTACATGGTCATCGACACCCGCTCGGACGGCGCGAACAAGCAGGGGTTCTGGTCGGCCGGCGCGTTCCTCCAGTCCACCTGGCGGTACTACACCAACATCACCGCGGCCGTGGACCCGATCAACAAGCCGTGCTGCGGGCTGGCCGACTACACGGGCTCCTCGGTCCGCTCGCACGAGGCCCCGGTGGGCCGCACGTTCGGGAGCTTCCACACCGGCGGGTGCAACGCGGCGATGTGCGACGGGAGCGTCCGGTTCCTGCCCAACTCGCTCGACCTGAACGTCCACCGCCAGCTCGGCGCGGCGGCCGACGGCCTCCCGGCCGGGGGGGCCCCGTGACCCACCTCCGAATGCTCGCGGGTGCCCTCGCGCTCGCCGCGGCCGGGTGCGGGTCGAAGCCGGTCCCGGTCTCGGGCACGGTCACCCGCAACGGCGCGCCGCTGCCGGCCGGCTACGTCACGTTCGAGCCCGACGCGGGCGCCGGCACCACCGGCCCCGGCGCGACGGCCCCGGTCGAGAACGGCGCGTTCGCGCTGCCGCCCGATCACGCCGTCGTTCCCGGGACGTACCGCGTGCGGGTCGGCCCGCCGATGCTCGGCTCCGGGTCCGACAAGGCGCTGGCGGCCACGGCGTTCAAGCCGTGGGAGACGACTGCCGAGGTTCCGCCCGGCGGCAGCACGCTGGCGTTCGACGTGCCCGCGAAGCCGTAGCCCGGTGCGGTTCGCGTTGGCACGCCCGAGCGGGGCCGGTAGAATCCGTCGGTTGCTCCACCGCCCCGCGGAGGTCACCCGATGGTACCCGGCCTGCTCGTCGCGCTCGCACTCGCGGCCCCGCCGGTCGATCCGTCGGGGCCGCGGCTCCCGACGGCGGGCGACGCTCACAAGGACGCAGTCACGAAGTTCGGCCTCGCGGTGTGGAACGCCCGCCGCGAGCGGCTCCTCACCTCCGCCGCGCAGCTCGAAGCGGCCGCCAGGGCCGACCCCGACGCCACCGCCCCGCTCCGCGAACTCGTCCGCACCTACACCCAACTCGGCCGCGAGCCCGAGGCGATCCGCGTCGCGCGGCAGGTGCTCGCCCGCGACCCGCGGGACGTGGACATCGCGCACGCGCTGGCGAAGTTGCTGTTCGACGCGGGCGACCCAAAGGGGGCCGTCGCCGCCGCGAAACTCGCGACCGAGGGGCCGCTGCCGGCGGGCCGCGCCGACAAGGCCGTCGCAATCTACCGCGACCTCGCCACGCTCTGCGAGAAGGCGGACGACCCGGCCGGCGCCGAGGCCGCGCTCCGCAGGGCCGTCGAGTGGCTCACCGACCGGCGCAGGGAAGTGATCGCGGCCGGCGGGTTCTCGCCCCGCGGGGCCGACACCGCCGCCGCCGAGTGCCTCGAACGGCTCGGCAAGGTGCGGACCCGGCTCCGCAAGTTCGACGAGGCGGCCGAGGCGTTCGCGGCGGCCGCGAAGCTCTACGCCGACCCGCTGCGGGCGAACGACTCCGCGTCGGCCGCCCTGCTCGCGTGGCACCTCTCGGGCGTGCTTCAAGCGAAGGGCGAGTTCGACGGCGCGCTCAAGCACCTCGAACAGTTCCTCAAGCTGCGGCCGGTGTCGCCCGACCCGTACGCCCGGCTCGCCGCCCTGCTCCGCGACGCCGGCCGCGACGCCGACATCGCCCCGGCGCTCCGCCGCCTGCTCGACGCGGACCCGAAGAACCGGCCGCTCGAAGCGGTCCTCGCGGCCGAACTCGCGCGCCGGCACCAGACCCGCGGCGAGGCCGACGCCCGGTTCAAAGCGCTCATGGCCGCGACCAACGACCCGAAGGTCGTCGAGGTCGTCGTCCGGTCGCACCTGGAGCTGAACCGCCCCCGCGAGGTCGTCGCCGAGTTGGACCGCGCGTTCGGCGTGCTCAAGGACAAGGACAAGACCGACAAGCCGGTGGACCCGGTCGAACTCGCCGCGGCGCGCGAGTTCGCGGCGGAGAAGGCGCGGGCCGTGGCCGCGGTGGTCCGCGACGACCGGGCCGCGGTGGTCGCGCTGCTCGGGGCCGCGGCCGCCGACGCCGAGACCGGCACGAAGCGGACCCACGGCGTCCACTACTTCCTCGGCCAACTCGCGGCCCGCCAGCGGGAACTCGAACTGGCCGCGTTCCACTTCCAGGCGGCCGTGCGCAACGCGAACCGGGAGACCGTCGGCGACGCCTACGGGGCGCTGCTCACGGTGCTGACCGCGGCCCGCAAGCCGGCCGACGTCGCCCGGGTGTGCCGCGAGGCGCTCCAGGCCATTGAGAACTCGAACCTGCCGCTCGCCCCGCACTACTTCAACTACTACCTCTCGGGCGCGCTCGCGGACCTGGGCGAAGAAGAGAAGGCGCTCGCGGCCGCCGACCTCTGCATTCAGCAGACGGCCGACGGCGACCGCCTCACCGTCCGCGTCCACAAGGTCCACGTGCTCCGCGCCCTCGGGAAGTGGGACGCCGCGATCGACCTCGGCAAGAAGCTCCTCGACGAGTTCCCGGCGCGGGCCGACCGCGCCGGCGTGCGGTACGCGCTGGCGGGGGCGTACTGGGGCGCGAAGAAGGCCGCCGAGGCCGAGGCCGAGTTGCGGGCGATCCTCGACGCCGACCCGGACCACGCCGCCGCCGCGAACGACCTCGGGTTCCACCTCGCCGACCAGGGGCGCGACCTGCCCGAGGCCGAGCGGCTCGTGCGGCACGCGGTCGCCGCGGACCGGCTCGCCCGCCGCAAGGCCGGCGACGCCGAGCCCGAGAGCGCCGCGTACCTCGACAGCCTCGGCTGGGTGCTGTTCCGCCGCGGGCAGCACGCCGAGGCCCGGGTCGAGCTGGAACGCGCCGCAGCGCTGGCGTCGGGCGCGGCCGACCCGGTCGTGTGGGACCACCTGGGCGACGTGCTGTTCCGCCTCGGGGACAGGGCCAAGGCGCGGGCCGCGTGGGAGCGCAGCGTCGAACTGAGCGAAGCCGAGACCCGGGCCGGTGTCCGCGCCCGCCGCGACGGCCGCCTCGACGAGGTGAAGCGCAAGCTCAAGCGCGTCCCGTGAAGCAGACGAGCAAGAGGGAGAACGCCATGACCGCTGGCACAATCAGTCCGCCACTTGGACAGTCGCCGGCCCCCGCTGCGGGGGCCGCCGCACCGCCCGCCGCCCCAACCGCTGGCTGGACCCCCCATCGCTGGACGCTCGAAAGCTACCGCGAACTCTACAAGACGGGCTTATTCACTGACAAAAAGACCATGCTCGTCAACGGGGTGCTGTACGTCATGACGATGCCCAACCCCCCGCACGACGTGGTGATGACGCTCGCGTTCGACTACCTGCGTCCGAACTGCCCCGCCGGGCACTACGTTCGCAACCAACAGGGTTTCGACATCGGCACCGAGACCGACCCCGGCCCCGATCTCGCAATCGTTGCGGGGGCCGCCCGCGATTACGCGGCACGCACGCCCACAACGGCCATCCTGATCGTGGAAGTGAGTGATTCGACCCTGTTCTTCGACACGACCACGAAGGCCGAACTGTACGCCACCGCGAAGGTGCCGGAATACTGGGTGATCGACATCCAGCACCGGCAACTTCACGTCTTCACCGACCCGGTGACGCTGCCGACGGGTCTCGGCGCGACCGTGTACCGCACGCACGTCGTCCACGGCGAGACCGACACCGTTGCCCCGCTCGCCGCACCGACCGCAACCGTCCGCGTCGCCGAGTTGCTGCCGTGACCGCGAGGGCCGAGCGATGACCGAGGAAGAATGGTTGCACACCAAGTCAGACTTGCGAGAAATGGTCGGCTGTCTCGATGACGGCAACGGGGTTAGCCGGCGGAAGCTGGCTCTCTTGGCTGTCGCATTTTGTCACCGACTATGGCATCTGATGTCAGACCATAGGAGCCGAGCCGCGGTCGAATACACTCAGTCCCTCGCCGACGACCCAGAAGACCTTGGGCAACACTGGCCCCGAACACTTCGCCGCTCTGCTCCAGAAGATGCGTGTTATGAAGCTCCGCTTGGAGTTCTCAAAGGTGCTGCTGAACTTGCTTACGAGGTTTCAGGCTTTCTCCGTTGGGGAACTTCTGAACCCGGGAGGGTTCTCGACTTAGCCGAACTTGGCCGTCGCACGGTTGCGGCAGACCGAAGCGGTCAGTCGGGCACCCCTGATCAGGAAATTGCTGCTCATTCTGGTCTGGTTCGCGACATCTTCGGGAACCCGTTCCGCCCCGTTGCGTTCGCGCCCGAGTGGCGCACGTCCACGGCCGTCGCGCTGGCGCAGCAGATGTACGAGGCGCGGGATTTCTCCGCGATGCCGATTCTCGCCGATGCGCCCCAGGACGCCGGCTGCGACAGCGCCGAGGTCCTCGATCACTGCCGCGGGGCGGGGCCGCACGTCCGCGGGTGCTGGGTCGTCGATATGCTGTTGGGGAAGGAGTGACCTTCCCCCGCCGGTGGAGTTGTCGTGTCCGACCCGTCGCCACCGCCCGCACCCCCGACGACCGAACTCGCCGAGGTCGCCGGCGGTTTCATCCACGAGATCAAGAACCGCGTCAACGCGCTGTCGCTGAACGTCCAGCTCCTCGCCGAGGACTTCGAGACCCCGGAGACGCCCCGCGAGCGCCGCGCCGTCCGCCGCATCGAGCGGCTCCAGGGCGAGTGCCAGAAGCTCGTCGACCTCGCGTCCGACTTCATGCGGTTCGCCCGAGCACAGACGATCGATCCCGAGGCCACCCCGCTCGACACCGTCGTCTCCCGCGTGGTCGACTTCCTCTCGCCGACCGCCCGCCAACAGAAGGTCGAGATCACCTGGTACCCCGCGGCCGACCTGCCCACGGTGAGCCTCGACCGCGACCTGTTCGAACTGTGCCTGCTGAACCTGATGCTCAACGCCGAGCAGGCGATGCCCGACGGCGGCACGCTCACGCTCATTGGGCGGCTCGAACGGGCCGCCGACCGCGACTGGGTGTGCCTCGACGTCATCGACACCGGCCAGGGCATCGCGGCCGACCAGCTCCCGAAGCTGTTCCGCCCGTTCCACACGACGAAGGCGAACGGCCACGGCCTCGGGCTGGCGACGACGCGGAAGATCGTGCTCGCCCACGGCGGCACCATCGACGTGCAGAGCGAACCCGGCCGCGGCACGAAGTTCACCATCCGCCTGCCGGCGACCCCAGGCGCGTGAGTGCGGTGGGGCAGGCATTCTTGCCTGCCTCGTGAGGCAGACGGAGGCAGACAGGAATGTCTGCCCCACCAGAGACAGACCCGAGGAGACCCATGAGTTCGTCCCGCCCCGTCGCTCTGATCACCGGCGCGAGTGCCGGCATCGGCCGGGAGATCGCCCGGATCCTCGCCGCGGACCATGACCTGATCCTCTCGGCGCGTCGCGAGCCCGAGCTGCGCGCCCTCGCCGCGGAACTCGCGCCGGCGACGTGTCGTGTCGTCACCGCCGACCTGTCCGAGCCCACCGGGCCGCGGAAGCTGTTCGACGCGGTCGCCGCCGCGGGGCTGGAGATCGACGTACTGGTGAACAACGCCGGGTTCGGCGACCTCGGGCCGTTCGCGGACGCGGACCTCGCGAAGATGCTCCGCATGATCCAGGTGAACGTCGCCTCACTCACCGAACTCACCGGCTTGTTCGTGCCGGGGCTGCGGGCGAGGGGCCGCGGGCGCGTCCTGAACGTCGGGTCGGTCGCCGGGTTCCAGCCGGGTCCGTTCATGGCGGTGTACTACGCGACCAAGGCGTTCGTGAACTCGTTCTCCGCGGCGCTGGCGAACGAACTCGAGGGGACCGGGGTGACGGTGACGTGCCTGTGCCCGGGGCCAACGGTCAGCGAGTTCGCGACGGTCGCCGGGGTGCAGTCGCTGAGCCAGTTCGAGCCGGGGACCGCCGCGGCCACGCGCCCCGTAGCGGAGGCCGGCGTGCGGGCGATGCGCCGCGGCCAATCGCTCGTCGTCACGGGGTTCAAGAACAAGCTGCTGATCTTCGCGGAGCGGTTCCTTCCGCGGGGGGTCGTGATCCGCGCCGTGCGGTCGCTTCAAGATAAGAGACGGGGGAAGGCTTGAGAGAGCGCGGCTGCATGAGATGACGTGACGGGTGAGAAACGATCGCGGTTGCCCCTCACCCGCGGCCCGCAGCGCCGGGTCGCGCCCTCGCCCCGTGCATACGGACAGAGGTCGCCGCGCTTCGCGGCGGGTGGGGGGAGACCACGTTAACCTCGCGCCCACCACCGCACCCACTTCGACTTTACCACTCAGATCCCGGCGGTTGCGAGCGGGATGGTGACGGCGTCGAGCGCCTCGCTGGCTCGGGTGCGGACCTCCTCGTTCTGGTCGGCGGTCGCCTCGCGGAGCGCGGCGATCACCGCGTCGTCCTGCGGGGCGATCTTGGCGATGAGCGTCGTGACGCGGGCGCGGAGTTCGGGGTCCGGGTAGCGGAACCCGACGAGCAGCCCCGGGATGGCGAGCCCGCCGATCCGCTTCAGGGTGGTGGCGACCACCACGCGGGTCCGCGTCTCCGGGTCGCCGAGCATCGGCACGAGGGCGGGCACGGCGCTGGCCGACGACGGGCCGAACCGCCCGAGCGACCCGGCGGCGTCGCGGCGGACGCTCGGGTCCGGGTCGCGCAGCGCGGTCGTGAGCGCCTGGATCGCGGGCAGGGCGTAGACGCCGAAGTCGCCCAGCGCGCGGGCCGCGCGCCGGCGGACGCGGGACGACGGGTCGCGCAGCGCGTTCACCAGGCCGGTCACGCGGCGGGCCGGGGCCACGGGCAACTCGGCCAGCGCCACCACGGCGAGTTCCCGGACCTGCGGGTTCGGGTTCGATTGCGCGTCGAGGAGGACGTCCAGGGCCAACCCCGTCTGGGCGTCCGGGAGACCGTGCACGAGGATCGTGAACACCAGCTTGTGCATCACCTGCGGTGACAGCGGTTCCATGAGCTTCGGCGAGGTTGGGCGTATGACGGGCACCGGGCCGATAATGATGGGCGGTGGCGAGTCCGTCGGAATGAGGTCACCCCTGGAATCTAGGGCGCGTTTCTGGTCACCACGCACCCACTGTCCGATTTCTCCAGCACAATCGCTGCGGACCGGTCTCGGGGGCGGCGAAATTACCGGGACGGAGTAATTTCACACCCCGAGCAGAGCTGGAAATCGGCTGCTCCGACATGTTTCGGCTGGGGCGGGAGATCAACCCGCGCCCCATCTGACCCGGACCGCAATCCTCATTCGGAGATCCCGAGGTCGCCCGGGAGCCGCCGCCACGCGCTGTGGATGTGGTTCGCGGGGTTCTTCGCGGCGTCGGCCTGAACGTTGAGGAACTCGACCACGAACTCGGGGGCGTACACGCGGTACGTGTACGGCTTGCCCGGCTCCGTACTCCCCCAGTACGCGAAGAACAGCTTGTCGGCCGGGGTGTCCTTGGCCCGCTTGGTCTCGGCCGCGGCGAGGTCCTCGGGCATCCGCTCGGTGTAGGCGTCGAGGAGCTTCTGGAGCGTCGCCTTCTGCTCGGCGGTCAGCTTGTCGGAGGTGACCCCGACCGGGTCGCCGACGCCGGCCTTCGGCTGCCCCTCCTTGATCTCGCCGAACTCCTTCGGCTGCTCGGCCGCCTTCTTCTGGTCGGCGGAGAGCGACTTGATGAGGGCGCGGGCGTGGTCCTCGATCCCCGGCAGCGGCCGCAGCCCCTTCTTCGGGCCGTCCTTGACCTCGGCCGGGTTCGACGCGACCAAGAGCGGCGTGGCCGAGACCACCTCGCCCTTGTCGAGCGTGTAGTTCACCGACAGGTGGTGCCCCTCGAACCGCCAGCCCCACTTGCCGGTCGCCGACGGGTCGCCGAACACGCTGACGAAGTACCACCCGGGGTTCCGGGTCATGGCCCCCTTCGAGCCTTCGAGTTCGAGGAGCAGGTTCTCCAGGCCGATGATCGTGGTCGCGGTCTCGTACCCCTTCTCCGAGAGCCCGGTGCGGAGCAGCGCCATCGCGGCGGCCTTCTGCTCGGCGGCCATCTCCTCGAGCCGCGCGCCCTTGCGGGTGAACTTCTTTTCCTTGTCCTGCTGCGGGGTGAAGTACCACTTGAGGCGGTGCGGGTCGTCGAAGGCGAAGCTGGCCCGGGCCCTCACCTCGGCGGGCGCGGCGGCGAGGAACTTGGTCGCGGCCTGCTGCATCCGGCCGGCGGACGTCTTCGGGGTCTCCTCGCCCACGAGGGCGACGGCCGCGAACGCGGCGGCGGTGAGGGTGAGGGCGGCGAGGCGCATGCGGATCATGTGCGGGGGTCTCCGTGCCGCGGGCGGTCGCCGCGCCGGCATGGGGGGAGCGGGTCGTCGGGTCACGAGCACTCTGAGGATACGCGACCGGTTCGCAAATGGGAAGCGCCGGGTGCGAGTTCCGAATACCACCGCGGCCCGGACCGGGGTATGATGGGGGTACTCTCCGCAACGCCGGGAGGTGCCTCGGATGGTGACGCGGAACCAGCACGACGGGGGCAGTTCGAGCGGGTGGTGGGACGGCCTGCCGGCCGCGGTCAAGGCGCGGGTCCAGCGGCCCGCCCCGGCCCCCGACCCGCCGGCCCCGCTCCCGCCCGAGCCGGTGCCGTACCGGCCGACGGTGGTGTACGACCTGACGCGGCTCGCTGTCCTGTTCCTGGCGGTGGCGCTGGCGAACCTGCTGTTCCTGCTGGTGGCCCTGTCGTTCCTCTCGGGCCGCGAGCCGTTCGGACACTGACACAGGAAAGCACGAAATTCGAAGCACGAAATCCGAAAGCAAGACACCCAACGCCGGGGTCTTCGTTTCGGATTTCGTGCTTCGAGTTTCGTGCTTATCGTGAAGTCACCGCCACCGCACCACGAACCCGACCTTCCCCAGCACCTCGAACTCGCGCTCGGCGACGCCCCGCGCCTCGAGCGCGTCGAGCAGGTCGTGCGCGTCGCTCAGGCTCGCGACGACGCGCTCGTTCCACGCGGGCGGCTTCGGGATGGCCGCTCCCCCGGTGATCTCGACCGGCCCGAGCGGGGCGGCCGATTTGGTCGCGGTCGGTGCGTCGCACTCGGCGGGCTTGACGGCGAGCAGAAGGGCGGCGGCGGCGGCACCGCCAGCGGCAAGGAGGGTGAACATGGTGGGCAATCCCCTCGGGTCGGTCCGGCGCGTCGTGCGCCCGGCACGATTCTAAACCACCTTCCCCCGCGGGTGTCAAAAAATTCCGGACGCGCCAACCGGTGCGTCAGGAAGAACTTCACGGCCGAGTACGGGCCGTCGCGGTCGGGCGGGTTGTGCTGCGGTGGGGCAGGCATTCTTGCCTGCCTCCGGTCACGCGACGAGGCGGGCAGGAATGCCTGCCCCACCAATGAATGTCACCCGGCGTCGCGGGCGATCAGGTCGTTGACCCGCTTCGCGAACGCGACCGGGTCCGGGACCGACGACCCCTCGGCGATCAGCGACTGCTCGTACAGCAGCCTGGCGTACCCCCCGAGCCGCGGGTCGGCGGCGTTGGCGGCGTGGCGGTCCCTGAGCGCCACGACGGCGGCGTTCGCGGGGTTCAGCTCCAGCACCCGCTTGTTCGCGCCGGTGTCGCGGCCCATCTTCTCCATCATCCGCTCGAGGTGGGCGTTGACCGCGCCGCCGTCGGCGACGAGGCACGCGGCGCTCTCGGTGAGCCGCGTCGTGAGCCGCACGTCGGCGACCTCGGGGAGCTGCCCCTTGAGGTACGCGAGCACCCCGGCGAACTGCTCCTTCGCCTCCGCGGGCACCTCGTCGCCGGTCGCGGTGTCGCCACGGTCCGCCGCCTTGAGTTGCTTCCCCTTGTACGTGCCGAGGCTCGGCAGGGTGAACTCGTCCACCGGGTCGGTGAGGAGCAGCACGTCGCGGCCCTTGGCCCGGAACGCTTCGAGGTACGGCGACTTCCGCAACTGCTCCGCGGTCTCGCCGGTGAGGTAGTAGATGTCGGTCTGGTCGGCCGGCATCTTGGCGGCGTAGTCGGCGAGCGTGGTGAACTTCCCGGCCTCGGTGCCCGCACTCTCGAACAGCAGCAGGTCGGCGATCTTCTCGCGGTTCGCCCAGTCGCGGCTCAGCCCCTCCTTGAGCGTCGGGCCGAACCCCTTGTAGAACGCGAGGTACTTGTCGTATTCGATGTTCTTCATGCCCGCGAGCGTGTCGAGCACGTTCTTGACGACGCTCTTCTGGATCGCGTCGAGCAGCGGGTTCTGCTGGAGCAGCTCGCGGGACACGTTGAGCGGCAGGTCGGCCGAGTCGACGACCCCCTTCACGAACCGCAGGTACGGCGGGAGCACCTGCTCGCACCGCTCCATGATGAGGACGCGCTGGACGTACAGCCGCAGCCCGGCGACCGGCTCCTGCCAGTCGAACGCGAACGGCTTGGTCGCGGGCACGAACGCGAGCACGCGGAACTCGGTCTTCCCCTCGGCCGCGTAGTGGATGACCTCGGCCGGCGGCTCGGCGTCGTGCGACAGCGACTTGTAGAACTCGGCGTACTCCTCGGGCTTCACCTCGCTCTTGCTGCGGAGCCAGATCGCCTTGCGGCTGTTGAGCGTCTCCTCGGTGACCTCCTTCTTGCCGTCGACCTCCTTCTCGGAGTCCATGACGACCGGGAACTCGAGGAAGTCGGAGAACTTCCGCACGAGGCCGCGGAGGTGGTACGGTTCGAGGAACTCCTTCGCGTCGTCCTTCAGGTGCAGGGTGATGTCGGTGCCGCGGGTCGGCTTCTCGGTCGCTTCGAGGGTGTACTGGCCCTGCCCGTCGGACACCCACCGGGTGCCGTCGCCCGGCGCGCTGCCGAGCGGCCGCGTGACGACCGTGACCGTGTCGGCGACCATGAACGCGGAGTAGAACCCGACGCCGAACTGGCCGATGAGGCCGGGCGTCTCGGCGGCCTTGCCGGCCTGCTTGGCCGCTTCGAGGAACGCCTTGGTGCCGGACTGCGCGACGGTGCCCAGGTTCTCGATCACCTCGGCCCGCGACATGCCGACGCCGTTGTCGGAGATGGTGAGCGTGTTCTTCTCGGCGTCCGGGGTGAGCTTGATCTTCCAGTCGGTGTTGCCCTCCATCTTGTCGGCGTTGGAGAGCGAGTCGAACCGCACCTTGTTGATCGCGTCCGACGCGTTCGAGATCAGTTCGCGGAGGAAGATCTCGCGGTCGGAGTACAGCGAGTGCGTGATGAGGTGGAGGAGTTGCTTGAGTTCGGCCTTGAATTCGAGCGTTTCTGCCATGTCGGAGAGTCTCCGTGGGGAACCGGGGGCACGTGCCGTTATTGTAGGGGCGTGGGCCGCCGTTCGGCCGCGCCCGGCTGGGCCGGACCACGGAACACGCTCCGCATCTCGGCTGTCGCAACCGTCGCGCGTCGCGGCGAGTGAGGGGCGGCCACGCGGGCCGGGCGCCCGCTGCGCCGCGCCACCCCGGTCCGTCACTTCCCCCGCAGCTTGCCGGCCACCCACCCGGCGGCGTCGGCCGGTGACATCGCCCTGTCACCGGTCGCGCGGTTCTGCGCGTCGACCGGCGCGTCGTACGTCACCGGCTTGCCGAGCAGCGGTGCGAGCGTCGCGGCCTGAACCGGCGACGGGACGACCGCGTCGTGCGGGGCGTACAGGTACGCGCTGCCGGAGAACGTCTCGGCCGGGTCGAGGCCGCCGCGGGCGTACGCCGCGACGACGCCGTCCTCGAACAGGCCCAGCAGCAGCGCGAGGCTCGCGCCGCCGGGCTCGCTGATCGCGGGGCCGTCCGCGTCGAGCGGCACCGCGAGCCTCGCGTCGGGCGGGTTGACACGCGCGAACGAGTCGCCCCACACCGCGAGCCGCGAACCGTCGATGCCGTCGCGGGCCGCGAGCCAGCGGGTCACGGTTCGCAGGTCGCGGAGCTGCGCGCCCAACACCGGCTGGCCGAGGATCAGGTTGGCCTGCGAGACCGACGTCCGCGAACTCCCGCGGCCCGCTCCGTCGCCCGTCCGCGTCTCGCCGGTCCCGCGGACGTCCACGAGGCACACCGCGACCCCGGCCTTGAGGAGCGCCGCCAGTGCCTCGCTTCGCTCCTTCAGAAACGCCTGCTTCCCGGCCTGCGAGACCACGACGACCGCGGGCACCGGTCCCTTCGCATCCTTCGGCGTGATCAGCAGCAGCGGAACGGTGATCCCGGCGTCTGTCTCAAGTGCGAAGCGCGCGAGTGTGCCGCAAGGAACGTCATCCGTCGCGCCGGCAACCACCTTCGGGTTTGTGAGCGGCTCGATGTTGCCGAGCGCGCCGGCCCACAGCTTGCGGAGCGCCTCGCGGCGCTCGCCTTGGTTTGCGGGGAGCTTCGCGAGCGCGGCCGTGCGGCGCTGCACGGCAAGCTCGGCGATCACCTCGCGGACCGGCCGCGGCTTCAACTCGGCCCGCGCCTCGTCGGTCCAGCACATCAGCTCGTCGCTCGTGCGGCGCGTGCTGTACTCGACCGGCACCGGCATCCCGAACCACTCCTTGAGCAGCGGGTAAATGCCGGCACGGTGGACCGGGCCGATGTGCGTGCAGTGCGTGTTCTCCGGGCCGCCCGGCCCCTTCACGCTCCCCTTGCCGTGAACGGGAACGAGGCCCGCCCTCGCGTCGTAGAAGCCGAACACTTTCTGGAGCCGCTGCCACGAAGGGTCGCGGTCGGCGCTCCAGGTGAACTCGTGCCCGTAGATCACTTTTCGCGGCGCGACGCTGCCGACGATCGCGAAGTGGGCGAACCCGTCGCGCGCCCCGAACCGCAGCCCGCGGGTGCTCTCCCAGTAGGCGTCGCCGAACCACGCGAAGTCGCGGTCCGGGTTCTCGGCCACCGCCGACTCGGGCTGCCACCCGCCGAAGTTGAACGGGGCCACGCACGCGATCCGGGGGTCCAGCGCCGCCGTGACCCCCGCCGGGTCGCCGCCCCCCGCCACCGCCCCCAGGAGGATGATGCGCTCGCGGTCGGTGCCGGGTTGCTTCAACAGCACGTCGACGCCCCGCATCAGGTCCCAGACCATCCAGCCCATGAGGCCGTCGCCGATCGCCGTGAGTTGCAGGTTCGAGTTGTACCGGAAGTAGTAGTCCTGGCGGCCGGCGCGGAACGGCTTGTCGAAGTCCTTGTCGGTGCGGAAGTCGTGCTGGCGGCGCTCGCCGTACCCGAACGCGTCCGGCACCAGCACCGCGGCCCCGGATCGCGCCCACGTCATTCCCATGTCCTGGAGTTCGCCGTTCGTCTTGGCCGTGTGGTGCGCCGTCGAGATCAGGACGCCCGGCATCTTCGCGACCGGCTTCGCGGGGAGGTACAGGTTGGCCGACACCCACACGCCGGGCCGTGACTCGTACAGCACGTTGTGAATCCGATAGCCGTCGCCGGCGAGTTCGCGGGTCACCTGCACTCGGATGTCTTTGGGCGCTTCGGGGAACGTGCCGAGCGACGCACGAAGGGCCGCGGTGCGGGCGCCGCGGTACGCCTCCCACTGCGCCTTCGTGCCTACGGCCGCGAACGCCTTCGACTCGCGGAGGTTGGCCTCCTGCGTCCGCGCCCGTGCGTCCGCGGTCATCATTCTCGGCAGGTCCTTGGCCCGCGGGTCGTCACTCGGGAAGACGCCGGGGTCGACGTCCTTGAAGTCGGCGGCGACCGCCGCGAGCGCGAGCGCGGCGAGCAGCGTGCGAATTTGCGTCATGGCGGCACCCGGATCGGCCTCTTGTGCTGGTGGCACAGGCCTCTGGCCTGTGTTGGCGCGCACAGGTCAGAGGCCTGTGTCACCGACCCCTCGCGGAACAACGCCAACGGCTTCGTGTCTGGGAACGCGGCGGGCGGGATTCGGATGGTACGCGGCCCGGTGCGTGCGGGCGAGCGGATTCGGGTTCCCAACGGTTTGGGCAATCGGCCAAAGCGGACCCGCTCCTTCCGCTTCTGCGCCTTGTTCGCGGCGGCCGCGTGTGTTCCAATACCGGTGCAGGTCTGCCAGCCTGTGCCCGCCCGCGACCGTCCCGCCCCCGCGCCTCCTCCCGCCTCGCGAGACCCCGCAATGCTCGCCGTCCACACCTCCGCTGCCCAGCCGAACCGCCGCCGGTTCCTCACCGTGGGTGGGCTCGCCCTCGGCGGCCTGTCGCTGTCGTCGCTCTGCGCCGCACGCGCCGCGTCGCCGGCCCTCGAAACCGGGAAGTCGGTCATCTTCCTGTTCCAGCAGGGCGGCCCGAGCCAGTTCGAGACGTTCGACCCGAAGCCCGACGAACCCGTCGAGATCCGCACCGTTGGCGGCGTCATCAAGACGGCCCTGCCCGGCGTGGTGTTCGGCGAGACGATGGAGCAGCTCGCGGCGCGGGCCGACAAGTTCACCGTTGTGCGGTCGTTCGCGACCGGCAACGGCGGGCACAACATCCAGCCCCTCGTCGGGCCGGACACGCAGAGCGCGAACATCGGCTCGCTGTACTCGTCGGTCGTCGGCGCGACGCACCCGGTCACCGCGACGCCGACGAACGCCGTCGTGTTCCCGCAGGCGGTGTGCAAGGACGTGGCGAAGGGCCAGGGCCGCGGCGACTTCGCGCAGACCGGTGCCGTCGGCGCGGCCTACGCCCCGTTCATCCCCGGCGAGGGCGGCCAGCTCCAGAAGGACCTGCGGCTGAACCTCGCCCCCGACCGGTTCAAGGACCGCCGCGCGCTGCTCTCGGGGTTCGACGACCTCCGCGAGGGCGTCGAGGGCGACTCGCAGCTCCGCGACTTCGACCGCGGCCAGCGGCAGGCGTGCGAGGTGCTCGTGAGCGGGGCCGTTGCCAGCGCGCTCGACCTGAGCCGCGAGGACCCGAAGGTGCTCGCGAAGTACGACACGGCCAAGTACGCCGCGAAGCACAACTGGGAGAAGTCGGCCCGCGGCAAGCGGGGGTACTACACCGGGCACGCGAAGTCGGTGGGCAAGGCGCTGCTGCTCGCGCGGCGGCTGTGCGAGGCCGGGTGCGGGTTCGTGACGGTCCACACCGGGTACGAGGGCGTGTGGGACATGCACGCCGACGGCAACAACCTGAACGTGAAGGACGGCATGGAGGCGGTCGGCCGCGCGTTCGACCACGCGGTCGCGGCGTTCATCGACGACCTGGAGGCCCGCGGGCTGTCCGACAAGATCCTGCTCGTGGCGACCGGCGAGATGGGCCGCACCCCGCGGCTCAACAAGACCGGCGGCCGCGACCACTGGGCCAAGCTCGCGCCGCTGCTGCTCTACGGCGGCGGCGCGGCCCGCGGGAAGGTGATCGGCCGCTCGACCCGCGACGGCGGCGAGCCCGCGTCCGACCCGGTCGGCGCGCCGAACCTGATCTCGACGATCCTGCACACCACTTTCGACATGGGCCAGGTGCGGCTCAAGCCGGCGCTGAGCGCGATCTCGCGGCTCGGCGAGCCGAACCCCATCCCGGGGGCGCTCGGGGGATGACCCAAAGAGTGATGATCCGCAGACGGACACAGATTTGCAGACCGAGGACAGGTCGTAGCTCGGCCCCCTCACCCGCGACTCGCAGAGCCTCGTCGCGACCTCTCCCCCGAGACCGGGGGCGAGGTGTTGCCCCTGCGCCTCTCGCCAGCGGTGCGGGGCGGCGAGCGGAGCGCGGTACCGGGGAGCCCCACCTCGCCCCCGGTCTCGGGGGAGAGGTCGCCGCGCTTCGCG
>NZ_JBHYGG010000015.1:0-24835 GCF_051859125.1 Gemmata sp. | reverse complement strand
CTGTGAGGCCGGTGCTTGGGGGCATCCCGAAGCACCGGCCTCACAGAGGCCGGCTACAGTTTAGGCTCTTCGAATTCGTACTCGCACCCCTTCGCGGAACTCGCGTTGACAGGCCCGTTCGTTCCGGGGCATCATCCCGCCATCGCTCGTGGCACTGTCCCGCTCCAAGGACGGATGGGAACGCATGTCGAACGCAACCGCCGCGCTGCTCGCGCGCATCCAGAACAAGACGGCTACCGTCGGAATCATCGGCCTCGGGTACGTCGGGCTCCCGCTCGCACGGGCCTTCACCGCGGCCGGGATCCGCGTCCTCGGCTTCGACATCGACCCCGGCAAGGTCGCGAAGCTGAACGCGGGCAAGTCGTACATCAAGCAAATCCCGGACGCGGCCGTCGCCGGCATGCGGGCCGGGGGGTTCGAGGCCACGGACCGGTTCGACCGGCTCGACGAGCCGGACGCGGTGCTCGTGTGCGTGCCGACCCCGCTCACCGAGTCCCGCGAGCCGGACCTCACCTACGTGGTGAACTCGGCCCACGCCATCGCCGCGAAGCTCCGCAGGGGGCAGCTCGTCGTCCTCGAGAGCACGACCTACCCGACGACGACGCGGAACGTGGTGCTGCCGGTGCTGGAGCGCGGCGGGCTCGTCGCGGGCCGCGACTTCTTCCTCGCGTTCAGCCCCGAGCGCGAGGACCCGGGCAACGCGACGTTCTCGGTCACGAGCATCCCGAAGGTCGTCGGCGGGCTCGACGACGCGAGCGGCGACGTCGCGTGCGCCCTGTACGGGGCGGTCGTTCCGAAGGTGGTCCGCGTCTCGACCCCCGAGGTCGCCGAGGCGTGCAAGATCCTGGAGAACACGTACCGCGCGATCAACATCGCGCTGGTGAACGAGATGAAGGTGCTCTACGACCGCATGGGCATCGACGTGTGGGAGGTGATCGAGGCGGCGAAGACCAAGCCGTTCGGGTTCCAGGCGTTCTACCCCGGCCCCGGCCTGGGCGGGCACTGCATCCCGCTCGACCCGTTCTACCTGTCGTGGATCGCGAAGCACTACGGGTTCAACACCCGGTTCATCGAGCTGGCCGGCGAGGTGAACACGGCGATGCCGGCGTACGTCGTCACCAAGGTGGCCGACGCACTCAACGACGCGGGCAAGGCCGTCAAGGGTAGCCGCGTGCTGATCCTCGGCATGGCGTACAAGAAGGACATCGACGACCCCCGCGAGTCGCCCGGGTTCGAGCTGATGGACCTGCTGCTCAAGAAGGGCGCAGCCGTCACGTACAGCGACCCGCACATCCCCGAGCTGCCGCGGATGCGGCACTGGCCGCACCTGAGCATGACCAGCACCCCACTGACCCCCGAGTTCCTCGCGGGCCAGGACGCGGTGCTGATCGCCACGGACCACACCGCGTTCGACTACAAGTTCATCGTCGAGCACAGCAAGCTCGTCATCGACACGCGGAACGCCACGAAGGCCGTGGCGGATCGCGAAAAAGTCGTCCGCGCGTGAGTTCGGGTGTGTCGGGTGTACCGGGGATCGGGTATATCGGAAGCAGAGGGCCGGGGGCGTTTTCCCCGACACCCGATCCCCGATCCCCGACACCCGATCCCCGAGCCGCGCATGTACCGCGCCTGTGGCCTCATCAAGTCGGACACCGATTTCACGCTCGACGAGGCGTTCGCCCGCCTCAAGGCGAAGTTCCCCGGGCACACGGTGACCCGGGCCGCCGACCGGGTGGTCGTCGCGCAGGGGAACTGGTCGATCATGATGACGGTGCTGTCCGGCCCGGACGTGCGCGACGAGACGCAGGGGATCGCGGACAAGATCGCGGGCCTGGAGCAGGCCGAGACCGAGGCCTACGTCGCCACCGGCCGCCGCGTCGAGGCGTCGAGCGACGACCCGGACCCGTTCATGGAGCACTTCAACGACTACCTGTTGGTGGTCGAGGTCCTCAAGTCGTTCCGCGGCCTCCTCGCCGTGGACCCGAAGGAACCCGGCGTGCTGTGACCGAGATGGTAGGTCACTCGCTCCGCGAGTGACACCGGCCGCTCAATCCGTGCGCGCGGTCACCTCCGTTGCGCCGGGGTGCGACTCGCGGAGCGAGTCGCCTACTTTCCACCCGCCTCCGCGGCTTTAACGGGACACCGCCCCGCGGTACGATGGCGGCATGTCCACCGAAGCCGCCCTGCTCCGCGCCATCCGCGACTGCCCGGACGACGACACGCCGCGGCTCGTGTACGCCGACCTCGTCGAGGAGGACGGCGACGCGGCCCGCGGCGAGTTCATCCGGGTTCAGGTCGCACTCGCCCGCACCCCGGAAACCGACCCGGCCCGCAACGCCCTCGAAGACCGCGAGCACGAACTGCTCGCCGAGAACCAGGCCCGCTGGCTCGGCGTCCCGCCCGACACCGACGGCCTGCTCGGGTGGCCGTTCGCTCGCGGCTTCGTTGAAGAGATCGCGGCGACACCCAACTTCATGTTGAACGAGGGCTCTGACCTCTGTGCCGCGAATCCGGTGCGGCGCTGGCGGGTCGGGTCGTCGCAGAGCGACATGGCCGAGGACTTGATCGAAGCCGGCCGCCGCGGGTGGTTCTCGCGCCTCGAAGCACTCAACCTCTCCGGTTGGTTCCAGTCGATCGGTGAGATGGAACGCTTCCTGACCCGCTCCGACTTTGGGCGCCTCCGGGAGCTGGACCTGAGCACGTGCGTCGGGCTCGATGATCTGCCGGCAATTTTGCATCGTTCGCCATGCCGCGAGCAGTTAAACGTTCTGCGCATTGGGACCAGTAGCATCGGGATGTGGGATGTCGTTGACCTCGATACGGAGGAGTTAACCCGCGCGCTAGCTCCCACGCGTCTCACCCAACTGAGCGCACCGATGTGCGAACTCACCGCCGACGACATCCGTCGGGTGCTCGAGAGCGATTGCTGCTGCGAACTCACCGGGCTCGACGTCAACCACAACCAGATTGAACCCGACGCCTGGGACGCCTTCCAGATCGCGAAGTGCCGGCTGCGGTCGCTCGACCTGTCGGGCACGCCGCTCGGAGCGATCTCACTGGAGAACGTACTGCGGCAGGAGTCGCTCTCCGAGTTGCGCGTGCTGCACCTGAACCGTTGCGGCAGCGCGATGGCGAACATGCAAGCGCTGGCCGCGTCACGTTACTGGTCGCAGGCCGAGGAGTTGCACATGCGGGAGGGCACGATCCCGGAGCGCTCGCTGGAACCGCTGCTCCGCTCGGACGGGCCGCCGGGCCTGCGAGTGCTCTCCGTGGGCGGAAACTACTTCCGCGACGAGGGGGTCCGCGGGCTGTGCGGCGCGAAGTGGGCCGGCTCGCTGACGACTCTCGACCTGTCACGCAACTACCTGACCGACGAGGCGGCACGGCTGATCGCCGGGTGCGAACGCTTCACGCACTTGCGGTCACTCAATCTGGATCACAACAACCACTACGACCAGCCCGGGGCCGACCCGGGCGACCGCATCACCGATGCGGGCCTTCGCGCGATCATCGAGAGCCCGCACCTCGCGAACCTGCGGCACCTCGATGTGAGCGGCCTTCAGTTCAACGGCGACACCCGTGCGGCGCTGGAGGGGCGGTTCGGCCGCGGGCTGCGGGGGTAATTCAGTCCGCTGCAAGCGTACCCGCGTGCAAGTGCGGCTTCTGGTCCGGGCCCGAGCGCCGAGCGAGGGGTTCACGCTCACCCCTCGCTCGGCGCTCGGGCCCGGACGGAGAGCGATCCGCGGCATCTGGCACGGCCGGCCTCACGTCGCCGAGCGCTTGCCCCGCGTCTCCTCCTCGTAGGCCTTCACGATCCGCGTCACGAGCGGGTTGCGGACGATGTCGCCCTGGTCCAGGTGGACGATCGCGAGGCCCTCGACGTCCTTGAGCCGCTGGAGCGCGTCGCCCAGGCCGCTCTTCACCGTCTTGGGCAGGTCGGTCTGGGTCGGGTCGCCGGTCACCACGATCTTCGAGTTCAGGCCCATCCGGGTGAGGAACATCTTCATCTGCGTCGGCGTCGCGTTCTGCCCCTCGTCCAGGATGATGACGGAGCTGTTGAGGGTCCGGCCCCGCATGTAGGCGAGGGGCAGGATCTCGATGATGTCGTTCTCCATGTACTTCGTGACGGTCTCGGCGTCCATGATCTCGGCGAGGGCGTCGAACAGCGGCCGCAGGTACGGGCTGATCTTCGCCACGAGGTCGCCGGGGAGGAACCCGAGCCGCTCGCCGGCCTCGACCGCGGGCCGCACGAGCACGATCTTCTTCACCGTCCCGGCCCGGAGCAGGCCGACCGCCCAGCCGACCGCGAGGTACGTCTTGCCGCTGCCCGCCGGGCCGACGCAGATGACGACGTCGTGCGTCTTGAGCGCCTGGACGTACCGGCCCTGGCCGTCGGTGCGGGCCCGCAGGTTCCGGCCCGACTCCATCGTGGTGACGCTGTCGCTCTTCTCGGCCCCGCCGCGGACCACGTCGGTCACCGACCGCACGTCCTCGGCCACCAGCTTCCCCTTGCGGCGGAGCATCTGGCGGAGCTGCTGGAACGCGCGCTCGGCCTGGTCGACGGCGGCGGGCGGCCCCTCGATCTGGAGCATGTCGCCGCGGGCCACGACCTTCACCCCGAGCGCGTCGCGGACGGTCCGCAGGTAGGCGTCCCGCGGGCCGAACAAGATGACGGCCTCGTCGCGGCTGTCGAGGGTCAGGTTCCGGATCACGTTCGAATCGGACATGAGTTGGTTCCGAGGGTTGGCCGCACGCGCCGCAGTCAAGGACACGAATTATAGCCGCAGGTGATCGCCATTTCTCACGCCGCTCACGCCCAGCAGAACCACAGGTACGCCACGGGGGCGGCGAACAGCACGGCGTCCACCACGTCGAGCAGGCCGCCGAACCCGGGGATGCTCTTGGCGGCGTCCTTCATCTGGCAGTCGCGCTTGACGAGCGACTCGGCCAGGTCGCCGAGGACGCCCGCGAGGCCGACCACGAGGCCGAACGCGACCGCTTCCGCGATGCCCCGCGGGAACACCGGCACGTAAGCCCCGACGCCGACCGCGACCGCCACGCCGCCGAGGAACCCGCCGGCGAGCCCCTCCCACGTCTTCTTCGGGCTCAGCAGCGGGGTCATCTTGTGCTTGCCGAGGAACGTCCCGGTGAAGAACGCGGCGATGTCGTTGCACTTCGGCACGAAGATCGTCAGCGCCAGGAGCCACGCCGTGTGGTCGCGGGGCAGGAACCGGACCTGCGCGAAGAAGCACGGCAGCACGCCGACGTAGGCGACCGCGAACATCGTCGTCCCGAGCCGCGGCACCACCACGCCCGGCTCGCCGGTGTAGCGGTACATTTCGAGGAGCATCGCGGCGATGACCGTGGCGGCGAGCGTGAACACAACGAGCGGCCACACCGAGCCGGACCCGAACGCGACCGGGAACCAGTTCGCGGCGATGCACAGCGAAGTGCCGGTGACGACGAGGCACTCCGACGGGCGGATGGGTGCGGGGAACAGCGCGACGAGTTCGCGGCCGGCGATGACGCCGAGGGCCAGCAGGCACACGAACAGGCACGGGAACGCGCCGGGGGCGAGGTGGTCGTCGCCGACGAGAATGCCGCCGGCCGCGAGGGCGAGGACCGAGCCGACGAGTACCCGGGTGCGGATCATGGGTTCGGCCCGGGGGTTTCAGTCGTGAGGCCGCCGAACCGGCGCTCGCGGCGCGCGTAGTCGCGGAGCGCCTCGTGCAACAGGTCGGGGCCGAACTCGGGCCAGAACTTGGGCGTCACCCATAGCTCGGCGTAGGAGATTTGCCAGAGCAGGTAGTTCGACACGCGCATCTCGCCGGCCGTGCGGACGAGTAGGTCCGGGTCCGGCATCCCGCCGGTGTACAGCGACCGCGAGACGAGTTCCTCGTCGATCCGCTCGGGGGCCAGTTCGCCGCGTTGAACGCGCTCGGCGAGCGAACGCACCGCGTCGACGATCTCGGCCCGGCTACCATAGTTGATCGCGAGGCACAGCGTCAGGCCGGTGTTGTCGCGCGTGAGCCGCGTGTTCTCGTCGATCTCGGCGAGCACCTCGGCGGGGAGCCCGTCGCGGCGGCCGATCACGGTGAACCGGATGTTCTGCGCGAGGATCTTGGGCCGCTCGGCGAGGAGGTACTCCTTGAGCAGCGCCATGAGGAAGTCGATCTCGGGCTTGGGCCGCTTCCAATTCTCGGAGCTGAGGCAGTACAGCGTGAGCTGACCGAGCCCGAGGCGGCAGCACTCTTCCGTGACCTCGTCCACCGACTTCGCGCCGCGGGCGTGCCCCTCGACGCGCTCCTTGCCCTGCGCCCTCGCCCACCGCCCGTTGCCGTCCATGATGATCGCGACGTGCCGCGGCAGCTTCGCGGGGTCGAGCCCGACGGAGGCGGCGTGGGCGGCGGGGTCGTGTGGGTCGGCCATCGGGTTCCGTTTTTGTTGGGTGGGGCAGGCATTCTTGCCTGCCTCCCAGTGCGGCTGGCGGCAGGCAAGAATGCCTGCCCCACCAACCACAACGGGCGGGTGCGTCACTCCGCCCGTGCGAACAGGTCGTTGAGTCCTTCGGCCATCGTCGGGTGGGCGAACACCACGTCGCGGACGGCGGTGTACGGCAACCCGCCGAGCATCGCCATCTGCACCGCGGCCATGATCTCGCCGCCCTCGGCGAGCAGGACCGACGCGCCGAGGATCTTGTTCGTCTCCGCGTCGATCACGGCCTTCAGCAACCCGCGGGTCTCGCCGCTCGTCACGGCTCGGGCGATCGCGGACGCCGGCAGCTTCGCGACCTTGATCTTCAGCCCCTTCTTGCGGGCCTCGTCCTCGGTCAGCCCGACGCGACCCAACTCGGGGTCGGTGAACAAAGTGTACGGCATCATGCGGTCGGCGGTGCTGCGGTTCGCGCCGTTCAGGTTCGCGAACACGATGCGGAAGTCGTCGAGCGAGGCGTGGGTGAACTGCGGCCCACCGTTGACGTCGCCCAGCGCCCACACGTCGGGCGCGGTCGTCTCCAGCTTGGCGTTCACCTTCACGAACCCGCGGGCGTCGGTCTCCACGCCGGCCGCCGCGAGGTTGAGCCCCTCGGTGTTCGGCACGCGGCCGACGGCGACGAGCAGGTGCGAGCCCGCGACCACTCGCTCGCCGACCGCAGTCTTGAGCGTCACCTTCACGCCGCTGCCCGAGACTCCCGACGCCGCGACCACCTCGGCCCCGCTGACGACCTCGATCCCCTCGTGTGCGAAGACGCTCAGGAGTTCGTCGCTGACGTCCTTGTCTTCGCGGGGCAGGAACCGGGCGGCGCGATCGACGACCGTGACCTTCGAGCCGAACCGCCGGAAGATCTGCGCGAACTCGCACCCGATGTACCCGCCGCCGATCACGAACAGGTGCTCGGGCAGGTGGGCGAGTTCCTGCACGGTCTCGCTGTTGAGGGGGTTCGTTGCGGCGAGTTCGGGTGCGGGGGCGGCCGGCCGCGTGCCGGTGTTGATGAACACCTTCTCGGCGGTGATCGACCGCGTGCCGCCGTCGCGGAGCTGAACGTCGAACGCCTTGGGACCGGTAAAGTGTGCCGTGCCGATGACGAGCGTCATTCCGGACTTGTCGAACCCTGCCTGGTTGCGGGCGACCATCGAAGCGACGACCTCGTGCCGCCGCTTCCGCACCCCGACCTGGTCGTGCGGGCCGACCGTGACGATGATCCCGAACTCGGCCGCCCGCCGCACCATCTCGGCGACCTTCGCGGACCGCACCATCGTCTTCGTCGGGATGCACGCGACGTTGATGCACGTCCCGCCGATCATCCCCCGCTCGACCATGACCACGCGCCGGCCGGCCGACGCCAGCTTCATCGCGAGGGTCTTGCCGCCCTTCCCCCCGCCGACGACCGCGAACTCGAACTGTTCGGCTGGCATGGGCACCTCGGGAAGTCACCGCACGCGGATGGTCTGCTCGCGGCCGGGGCCGACCGACACGACCGACACCGGCAGGCCGACCATCTCGCTGACGCGGTCCACGTACCGGCGGGCCGCGGCGGGGAGGTCCGCCAGCGTGCGGCACGTCGTGATGTCCTCGGTCCAGCCCGGGAGCGTCTCGTACACCGGCTTGCACCGCTCCAGGTCGTGCGCGTCGGAGGTGAAGTGGGTGCGGCGCTCGCCGTCGAGGTCGTACCCGACGCACAGCTTCAACTCGGGCAGGCCGCTCAGCACGTCGAGCAGCATGAGCGTGATCTCGTCGGCCCCGGCGAGCGCGGCGGTGTAGCGCACGGCGACCGCGTCGAACCACCCCGTGCGCCGCGGGCGGCCGGTGACGGTGCCGTACTCTTTGCCAACCTTGCGAATCCGCTCGCCGGTCCCGTCCATGCCGTCGTCGAGTTCGGTCGGGAACGGGCCGCGGCCGACGCGGGTGGTGTACGCCTTCACGACGCCGATGATCCGCGTCACGTTCTTCGCCGGCAGGCCGGACCCGCTCCACATGCCCGACGGCAGGCTGCTGGAACTGGTGACGAACGGGTAGGTGCCGTGGTCGACGTCGAGCAGGCTCCCCTGGGCCGCCTCGAACAGCACCCGCTTGCCGGCCTTCACCGAGTCGTGCAGCAGGCGGGCCGTGTCGGTGACGTAGGGGCGGATGCGCTCGGCGTACTTCAGGTACTCGTCGGCGATCGCGGTCGCGTCGAACACCTTCGCACCGGCCGCGCCGTCGGCGAAGGCGGTCATGAGCCGGTTCTTGAACGGCACGACCTGGCGGAGCCGCTCGCGGAGGTGGTCGGGCCGCAGGAGCTCGCCCACGCGGATCGCGAACCGCCGCCCGACCTTGTCCTGGTAGCACGGCCCGATGCCGCGGCCGGTGGTGCCGATCTTCCCCTCGCCGCCGCTCTCGGCCAACCGCTCCTCTTCCATGTGGTACGGGAAGATGACGTGCGCGTGGTCGCTGAGCACGAGCCGCTTCGAGATGTCCACCCCGCCGTCGAGGAGCGTCTTCACCTCTTCGAGGAACCGCGGCGGGTACACGACGACGCCGTTACCGATCACGGACGTGACGCTCGGGCGGATGACGCCGGTCGGGAGGAGCGAGAGCTTGAACGTCTTGCCCTCCACCACGACGGTGTGCCCGGCGTTGGCCCCGCCGTTGTACCGGACGACCATGTCGAACTCGTCGCCGATGAGGTCGACGATCTTGCCCTTGGCCTCGTCGCCCCACTGAAGCCCGACCACGCACGTTCCGGCCATTGCGAACCTGTCTGGAGAGCGAGTTGCGAAAAGCGCCGGCGGGTGTCGAGTGCCAGCAAAAACGCCCGGGACGTTCCCGGGCGGATCGGTCCGTGACGCACCCGAATCACGGTAGCCCCCGGGTGCCGGGGCGTCAAGGGTGCGGGGCGGGGCGGGTGCCGGTGAGGGGGCCGGGCGGCGGTCGAGGAGCCCAGGCGCCCGGCGAGCCGGGAGCGTCAGCGACCGGAGGTGCGCGATCAATAAGAACTCCGGTCGCTGACGCTCCCGGCTCACCAGGATCGTGCGACTTCGACGAGCGCCAGAGAGGGGGTAGCGCTACCCCCTCTCTGGCGCTCGGGGTTCGCCCGGACCCCCGCCCGCGGAACTCGCCCGTGGGATCGGGGTTTCAGCCCGTGCCACTCCGGTAGAATGACGCCCTCTCTCCACTCCCCACCGCGGAGAAGTCGCAATGACCCGCAGAACGCTGCTCCTGGCGCTCGCCGCTGTCGCGTGCGCCGCGCCTCCCGGCCGGGCCGCCGACAAGCCGAACCTGATCGTCATCATGTCCGACGACATGGGGTTCTCGGACCTCGGGTGCTACGGCGGCGAGATCGCCACCCCGAACCTCGACGCGCTCGCGGCCGGCGGCGTGCGGTTCACGCAGTTCTACAACACCGCCCGGTGCTGCCCGACGCGGGCCAGCTTGCTCACCGGGCTGTACCCGCACCAGGCCGGGATCGGCCACATGATGGAGGACAAGGGGACGAACCACCCGGGCTACCGCGGGAACCTCAACGACTCGTGCCGCACCGTCGCCGAGGTGCTCAAGCCCGCGGGGTACCGCACCTACGCGGTCGGCAAGTGGCACGTCACCCCGCACGCCGGCGGGGACGGCCCGAAGCACAACTGGCCGCTCGCCCGCGGGTTCGACCGGTACTACGGCACGATCCACGGGGCCGGGAGCTTCTACGACCCGTCGTCGCTGGTCCGCGACGACACCATGATCTCGCCGTTCGCCGACCCGGAGTACAAGCCCGCGACGTACTACTACACCGACGCGATCTCGGACCACGCCGTGCGGTTCGTCGGCGACCACGCGAAGGACAGCGCCGGCAAGCCGTACTTCCTCTACGTCGCGTACACCGCCGCGCACTGGCCCATGCACGCGCTCCCGGAGGACGTCGCGAAGTACAAGGGCAAGTACGACGCCGGGTACGGCCCGGCCCGCGCCGCCCGGTTCGAGAAGGCCGCGAAGCTCGGGCTGATCGACCCGAAGCAGCCGATGGCCCCGCAGGCCGGCGACTGGGACGCGGTGAGCGACAAGACGTGGGAGGCGGCCGGCATGGAGGTGTACGCCGCGATGGTGGACCGCATGGACCAGGGGATCGGCAAGCTCGTCGCCGAGCTGAAGCGGACCGGCCAGCTCGACAACACGCTGATCCTGTTCCTGCAAGACAACGGCGGGTGCGCCGAGCCGATGGGCCGCACCGGGAACAAGGACCACCCGAACGTCGGGCGGCCCGAGAAGCCGACGCTGCCGGCGATGAAGCCCGAGGAGTTCGCCGCCGGCGGCAGCGTCCCGAGGCAGACCCGCGACGGGTTCCCGGTGCGGATGGGGCCGAAGGTGGTGCCCGGCGGCCCGGACACCTACGTCGCGTACGGCCGCGGCTGGGCGAACGTCAGCAACACGCCGTTCCGCGAGTACAAGCACTGGGTCCACGAGGGCGGCATCAGCACGCCCCTGATTGCGCACTGGCCGAAGGGGATCGCAACGAAGGGCGAACTGCGGCACACGCCGGGGCACCTGATCGACGTCGCCGCGACGTGCTACGACCTCGCCGGGGCCGAGTACCCGAAGACGGTGGGCGGACGCGCGGTCACCCCACTGGAGGGCACGAGCCTCGCGCCGGCGTTCGCGGGCAGGCCGCTGGCCCGCGACCTGTTCTGGGAGCACGAGGGCAACCGGGCCGTCCGCAGCGGGGACTGGAAGCTCGTCGCCAAGCACGGCGGCGCGTGGGAACTGTACGACATCGCGAAGGACCGCCCCGAGTTCACCGACCTCGCCGCGAAGCACCCCGACACGGTCAAGGAACTCGCCGCGAAGTACGACGCCTGGGCGAAGCGGGCGCTCGTCGAGCCCTGGCCCGTCGGCGGGAAGAAGTAGTAACGGGCGGGAGCCGCACTTCGGGCGAGCCGTGTGGTGATACGCGGCGCGCCACGGGCCACCGGAAGCGAGCCGTTGGTAGGGCCGGCTGTGCCGGCCGAAGCCATGCCGAGCCGATCGCGCGGGTTCCGGCCGGCACAGCCGGCCCTACTTCGGGTTCGGTCCGCCAGTCCCGAGACCGCGTTTCTCGTGTGGCATGAACGTCTGTTCCGCCGATTGCGAGGGCCTGGGGATCGTTTGCGAGGCTCTCGGCATCGTTCGCGAGGAGTTGGGGTCGTTTGCGAAGAGTTGGGGTCGTTTGCGAAGAGTTCGCATCGTTCGCGAAGACCCCTCCCCAGAATCGCCGCAACCGTTTCTCGCCCGATCTCAACCCGGTCCCTCGCGTCCCGTCGCGGCTGTTGCGCTTTCGGGCCCTGCCGTGCGGCGGCGGAACCGGAGCTTGTCGAGGTACACGTAGTACACCGGGGTGAAGTACAGCGTCAGCACCTGCGACACGAGCAGCCCGCCGACGACGGCGAGCCCGAGCGGCCGCCGGGCCTCGGCCCCGGCCCCCCACCCCAGCGCGATCGGCAGCGCCCCGAACAGCGCCGCCATCGTCGTCATCATGATCGGCCGGAACCGCACCAGCGACGCCTCGTAGATCGCCTCCCGGGCCGTCTTCCCCTGCCGCTCGGCCTCCATCGCGAAGTCGATCATCATGATCGCGTTCTTCTTCACGATGCCGATGAGCATGATGAGCCCGACCACCGAGAACAGGTTCAGCTCGCTGCGGAACAGTTGGAGCGTCAGCAGCGCGCCGACCCCGGCCGACGGCAGCCCCGAGAGGATCGTGATCGGGTGGATGAAGCTCTCGTACAGCATCCCCATGACGAGGTAGATCACCACCACCGCGGCGATCAGGAGCAGCCCGAGCCCGCGGACGGACCGCTCGAACTCCTTGGCCGTGCCCTGGAAGTTCGTCGTGAGCGCCGGGGGCAGTTCGTCGCGGGCCGCGGCGTCGATCTCGGCCAGCGCCACGCCCAGCGACACGCCGGGCCGCAGGTCGAACGAGATCGTCACCGACGGGAGCTGGCCCGTGTGGTTCACCGAGAGCGGTCCGACCCCGCGGTCCACCTTCACCAGCGTGTCGATCGGCACCAGCACCCCGCTGGACGACAGCACGAACAGCCGCGAGAGCAGCGTCGGGTCCTTCTGGAACGCGAGGTCGGCCTCGAGGATGACGCGGTACTCGTTGTCGGGGGCGTAGATCGTCGAGACCTGCCGCGACCCGTAGGCGTTGGCGAGCGCGTCCTCGATCTGCCGGGCCGAGACCCCGTGGGCCGTCGCCTTGTCGCGGTCGATCCGCACGTTCACCTGCGGGGTGCGGATCTGGAGGTCGCTGTTCACCTCGGTGATCCCGGGCATCTCCCGCATCCGGGCCTCGAGCCGCGGCGCGGCGGCGTACAGCGACTCGGTGTCCGGGCTCTGGACCGTGAGCTGGTACTGGCTCTTGGCCGAGCGGCCGCCGATGCGGATCGGGGGCGGGTTCTGGAAGTACGTCCGCACCCCGGTGACCCCGGCCGTCTTGCGCCGCAACTGGGTGACGACCTCGTTGGCCGACAGCGGCCGCTCGTGCCGCGGCTTGAGCCGCACGAACACGGTCCCGGTGTTCCCGCTGCCGACGGTGTTGCTCACGGCCTCGACGTTCTCGTCGGCCCGGATGATCTCGGTGATGCGGGCCTGGATCGCGACCATGCCGCGGAACGACACGTCCTCCGGCCCCTCGATCACGCCGCTGAGCCGCCCCGCGTCCTCGTTCGGGATGAACCCCTTGGGGAGGATCGCGAGGTAGTACCCGGTCCCGGCGATGAACCCGAGCGACACCACGAGCACCAGGAACCGCACCCGCAGCGTCCACCGGAGGGTGCGGGCGTAGACCGCGAGCATGGCGTCGAACACGCCCTCGGTGGCCCGGGACAGCAGCCCCGGCCGGCGGCCGCTCGCGTGCCCGTGCCCGCCGCGGAGGAACAGGGCGCACAGCATCGGCGTCAGCGTCACCGAGACGAACCCGGACACGGCGATGGCGACCGAGATGGTGACGGCGAACTCGCGGAGCAGCCGGCCGACCATCCCGCCCAGGAACAGCACCGGGATGAACACCGCGATCAGCGACACGGTCATCGACACGATGGTGAACCCGACCTCGGCCGCGCCGTCGAGCGCCGCCCGGGCCGGCGTCTTCCCCATGTCGAGGTGCCGGACGATGTTCTCCAGCATCACGATCGCGTCGTCCACGACGAACCCGACCGCGAGCGTCAGCGCCAGCAGCGACAGGTTGTCGAGCGTGTACCCGAGCAGGTGCATGACGCCGAACGTCCCGATGATGGAGACCGGCAGCGCCAGGCTCGGGATGATGGTGGCGCGGACGTTCCGCAGGAACAGGAAGATCGACAGGACGACGAGCCCGAGCGCGATCAGGAGCGTGACCTGCACGTCGTCGATCGACTCGCGGATCGGGGCCGAGCGGTCGAACTGGACCGACAACTTCACCGCCGGCGGGAGCTGCGCCTGGAGCGTCGGGAGCAGCGCCTTCACCGCGTCGGCTACGGCCACGGTGTTCGCCCCGGGCTGCCGCTGCACCGCGAGGATGATGGACCGCGACGGGTCGCTCATGACCCCGTCCGGCCCCCGCTCCGAGAACCACGCGGCGTTCCGGTCGTTCTCGACCCCGTCAATCACCGAGCCGAGTTCGCCGAGCCGCACCGGGCTGCCGCTGCGGTACGCGACGATCACGTTCCGGTACTGCCGGGCCTCGGTGAGCTGGCCCGTGGCCTGGATGTTGAACGCGCGGCGGTCGCCCTGGAACGCGCCGGTCGGCAGGCTCACGTTCGAGTCGCGGAGCGCCGCCGACACCTGGTCGATGCCGATGCCGCGGGCGGCCAGCACGGTCGGGTCCACCTGCACCCGGATCGAGCGCTTCTGCCGCCCGTACACGAGCACCTGCGCCACGCCGTTGACCAGCGACAGCCGCTGGCCGACGACCGACTCGCCGTACTCGTTGACCGTGTACAGCGGGAGCGTGTCGGACCGCAGCGCCAGCAGCAGGATCGGCGCGTCGGCCGGGTTCACCTTGCGGAACGACGGCGGGCTCGGCATGTCCGGCGGGAGCGACCGGGCCACCTTGGCGATGGCCGACTGCACGTCGAGCGCGGCGTCGTCGATGTTCCGGTCGAGGCTGAACTGGAGCGCGATCGACGTGGACCCGAGCACGCTGTTGCTCGACATGCTGTCGAGCCCGGGGATCGTCGTGAACTCCTTTTCGAGCGGGGTCGCGACGGCCGCGGCCATCGTCTCGGGGCTGGCCCCCGGCAGCGCCGCGGCCACCTCGATGGTCGGGAAGTCCACGTTCGGCAGGTCGCTGACCGGGAGCGCGGAGTACCCCATCGCCCCGGCGAGGACGACCGCGACGGTCATGAGCGTCGTCATGACCGGGCGGAGGATGAACGGCGAGGAGAGGTTCACTTCGCGCCCCCCGCGGTGGCCGTGGGGGCGGCCGGCTTCGAACGCACGTCCACCTTCATCCCCGGGGCGACCCGGAGCTGCCCGTCGGTGACGACCACCTCGCCGGGCCTGACGCCGCTGGCGACGACCGCCTGGCCGCCGGCCTCGAACGCGACGGTGACCGGCCGCGCCTCGGCCGCGTCCCCGGCCCCGACGACGTACACGTAGCTCCCCTGCTGCCCGGCCTGCACCGCGGCGACGGGAACCAGGACACTGTTGGGCCGCTCGCCGAGCGTGAGCGTCACGTCCACGAACAGCCCCGGCCACAGCTTCCGGTCCTCGTTCCCGAACACCGCCTTGCACGCGAGGGTGCCGGTGCCGGGGTCCACGGTGTTGTCGATGAACTGGAGCGTGCCGGCGGCGAGCGGCCCGCCCCCGCGGAGGTCGGCCTCGACCCGCAGCGGCCCCGCGAGCCGGGCGGCCGCCAGCAGCGGGAGCTGCTGCTCGGGCACGGAGAACGCGACCGTGATCGGGCTGATCTGGTTGAGCACCACGAGCGGGTTCAGGTCCGTCGAGGCGACCAGGTTGCCGCGGGTGGCGAGGATGGCCCCGGCCCGGCCGTCGATCGGGGCGGTGATGGTGGTGAACTCGGCCTGGAGCCGGGCCGCGTTGGCGGCGGCCTCGTCGGCGGCGACCGCGGCCCGCGCACTGTCGACGGCGGTCCTCGCGGCGTCCAGTTCGGCCTGCGACCCCGCCGTCAGCCCGATCTGCGTCGCCCGCCGCAGGGTCAGCTCGGCCCCCTTGAACAGGGCCGTGCTCTTGGCGACGTTCGCCTCCGCGAGCTTGACCGCGGCCTCGTAGGGCCGGGCGTCGATGGTGAAGAGCTTGTCGCCCTTCTTCACGTCGGTCCCCTCGGTGAAGTGGACCTCGGTGATCTGGCCCGGAACGCGGGGCCGCACGCTCACGGTCGAGATCACCTTCACCGACCCGATCGCGCGGATCTGCACGGGGACGGTCTTCTGCTCGGCGACGGCAACGGACACCGGGGGCGGCGGCGACTCGGGCCGGCCGGCCGGCGTCCGGGCGCACCCGAGCTGGACCACGAGCACCAGGCCGGCCGCGAGAGCGAGGGAGCGAATGGGCATTGGCAGCGAGCCCGTGTGGCAGGGGGTGGGCGGCGAGGACGGTCATTGTAGCGGGAGCGGCCGCGGGGCGAACCCCGGCCCGGCGCGCGGGTCTGGCACACCGCCGTGCGGTCCCGGCACACGGACCCGCGTGCGACGGGGCCGCCCATCCACTCGCCGCGACGCCGGGGGGTGATCGGCGCCACGTTTCGAAGGGCGATTCGACCGATCCGGCCGCCAGGGCCGCTCCGGCACGCGCCTTGCGTTGTTCGGCCCCCCGACTCGAACCGCACACACGCCCACGGCCCACCGCCCATGACGACCACCACGCCGCCGCCCGCCACCCCCGGGTACGACGCCCGGCGGCAGGCGCTCCACAACCGCCTGGTAGACGGCCTGAACCTCAAGGCCATGTTCGAGATCCCCGAGGACCGCCGCCGGGCCGAGATGCGGACCGCGATCGACCGCATGATCGACGCCGAGCCGGGGCTCGTCCACGCGGGCGAGCGGCAGCGGATGGTCTCCGAGATGCTCGACGACGTCCTCGGGCTGGGGCCGCTGGAGCCCCTGCTCCACGACCCGACCGTCAGCGACATCCTGGTGAACGGGGCGCACGAGGTGTACGTCGACCGCCGCGGCCGGCTCGAACTGACCGAGGTCCGGTTCCGGGACGACGCGCACGTCATGCAGGTCCTCGACCGCATCGTGTCGCGGCTCGGCCGGCGGATCGACGAGACGAGCCCGATGGTGGACGCGCGCCTGGCCGACGGGTCCCGGGTCAACGCCGTGATCCCGCCCCTGGCGCTGAAGGGGCCGACCATCAGCATCCGCCGGTTCGGGACCAAGCCGCTCACGCTCGACGACCTGCTCCGGTTCAAGATGCTCACCCCGGAGATGGCGAAGTTCTTCGAGGCCGCCATCAAGGCGCGGATGAACGTCGTCATCAGCGGCGGCACCGGGAGCGGGAAGACGACGCTCCTGAACACGCTGTCGCGGTTCATCCCCGACGGGGAGCGGGTCGTGACCATCGAGGACGCGGCCGAGTTGCAGCTCCAGCAGCGGCACGTCGTCCCGCTGGAGACCCGGCCGCCGAACACCGAGGGCAAGGGCCAGGTCACCACCCGCGACCTGCTCCGGAACTGCCTGCGGATGCGGCCCGACCGGATCGTCGTCGGCGAGTGCCGCGGGGGCGAGGCGTTCGACATGCTCCAGGCCATGAACACGGGGCACGACGGGTCCCTCACCACGCTCCACGCGAACACCCCGCGGGACGCGCTGGCCCGGCTGGAAACGATGATCATGATGGCCGGGTTCGAGCTCCCGGTGAAGGCCATGCGGCAGCAGATCAGCTCGGCCGTGAACCTCGTCATCCAGGTGTCCCGGCTCCAGGGCGGGGTGCGGAAGGTGACGAGCGTGACCGAGGTGCTGGGCATGGAGGGCGACGTCATCATCCTGCAAGACATCTTCGAGTACCGCAAGCAGGGCGTCCGGGAGAGCGGCAAGGCCTACGGGCAGTTCCGGGCGACGGGGGTGCGGCCGGCGTGCGTGCCGCGGATGGAGGCGGCCAACGCGCACCTCCCGGCCGACCTGTTCGCCGAGCGGGTGCTGATGGCCGACGGGTGACGTCACTCGGCCGGGGGCGGCCCGAGGAGGCGGGCGACGAGGCGGCCCAGGTCGGCCAGCGCCCGCGAGCGCGGGGCCTTGGCCCGCAGCGGGACGCCGGCGTTCACCGACGCGGTCCACGCCTCCGGGTCGTCGGCCACCGCCCAGACCGCGTCCACGTGAAGGAGCTCCATGACCTTCCGGGGGTCGGCCCCGCCCTGGTGCGGGTCGTACCGGTCGAGGACGACGTGCCGGACCCCGGCCGACCGGCGGGCCGCGAGCTGGTCGTGGAACTGCTTGAGCGAGTACACCGCGGGCACCTGCTGCCCGCCGACGAGGACCACGTCCTCGGCCGCAGCCAGGGTGTCGAACTGTGCGGCGTCGAACGTGTTCGGGACGTACAGGACGACGCAGTCGGTCACCTGGCGGGTCAGGTCAATGAGCTTGGCGAGCCGGGCCGGGTCCGGGGTCTGGAGGGCGATCCCCGTGAGCGGCCCGGGGAGGAGCCGGAGCCGCTCTCCGACCGGCGTGAGGGCCTGCTGCACGGCGCTGAGCGTGAGCGGCTCGGGGCGGGTGAGCAGTTCGTGCGACCCGCCAGACCGCGGCACGGTCGCCAGGTACGAGTTCAGCCGGCCGAACCGGGCCGTGGGCTCGGCCAAAACGCAATCGACCCGCCAGTGGCCCGCGATCTCCGACGCGAGGTTGACCGCGAAGGCCGAGGCGTCGATGTCGGGGACGGCCGCCACCGCGATCAGCCGGCCGACCCGCGCGGCCCGCCCGAACTGCCGCAGCACGACCCCCAGGGCGAGCGCCAGGTCGCCCTCGTCCCACGGGACCGGGACGAGCTGCGCGGCCCCGGCGCGGCTGACCTCGTACAGCGCCGCCGCGTCGCACTCGCGCTCGACGAGGGCCACCACGGGCGACCCGGGGACCGTCTCGGCGAGCGCCCGGACGACCTCGGTGTCCTCGGGCCGCTGGAGCCAGACCGCGAACAGCCGGGGCTGGGACCCGGACGGGTGCCACCCCGCCCGGAGCGCGGCGAGGTCGGCGAACCGGCCCTCGATCGCCGCGCTCGCGTCGGCGAGGACGCCCACCAGGGAGTCGACCCGGTCCGGGGGTCCGACGTAGACGACGCGGTACGGGTACACTCGGGAACCGCCTTTGGAACGCCCGACCGGCCCCGAGCGGGGAGCAAGACAACTGCGGGCCGGTCGAACGGGAGAGCAGGGGCCGCGCCCCAATACTACCCGAGCCGCCACCGTCCGGGAGGGACTTCGGGTTCGCTTTGCCCGAACTCCGCCGGCCGTGAACCGCCCGACTCGGACCGGGTGACGCGGTCGTGCCGTACCGCGGAATCGACCCCGGGCACCGCTTGAGCAGCCGACTGCCCATGTGCCCTTGGGCCGAGGCGGGTCCGGCGGTCCCACCCGCTCCGAGCGCGGCGCGCGCTTGCGGCCGCGGCGGAACTCGCGGGGCCCGGCCTGAACTTCCTCCGATCGCTTCCCGCGCGTCGCACGTCGGGTGCGGCGCCGCATCAAACTTTTGATCCGGCGGCGATGAAAAGTGAGTGAGGACGGTCACTTGCGTCGGAGTCGGCCCCTGAGTTGCAGCGATCAGGGGGAGGGGGTTTTATGCGCGAAGATACCGAGCCCGTGCTGCGGGTGCTGTGCGTGGACGACAACCGCGACACGGCGGACAGTATTGCGGCGCTCCTGGAGATCGTCGGGTTCGAGGTCCGGGCGTGCTACGACGGCCCCACCGCCCTCGCCGTTGCGAAGACGTTTCTCCCCGAGGCGTGCGTCCTGGACCTGAACATGCCCGTGATGGCCGGGGACGAGTTGGGGCGGCGGATCCGCCAGAGCGTGTGCGGCATCGGGACGCTCCTCGTCGCCCTGACCGCCCTCCCGGAGGACGAGGCCCGCCGCCGGGCCTCCGACGCCGGCTTCGACCTCTTCCTGACCAAGCCCGTCGACCCAGACCGCCTCGCGAACGTCCTGATCGACATCGCCATCCTGCGCGCGCCGCCCTCCTCGCACCCGTCGGCGCAGCTCGTACTCCCGCCGCCCCGGACCCCGCCGGCAGAATAGCGCGAACTCCCGGGGTGCGGCACGGGAGTCCGGTGTGGGTGTCCCCCGGGCGGAACACTCCAACGTAGATTCTTCCGGACGAATGGGATGGTTCCGGACTTCATAATGGTTCCGGACGTGGGGTGGGGGAGTCACCCGGAACCATTCTGGCACCGTACCACAACTGTGCGCGACGGCTCACCCGCTTTGGTCCGGATTGTGGTGTCGTGCCCAATTGCCCGCCGATTGATTACTTCTTGTCCCGGGCGTTGATCATTTCCCTATAATAAGTTATCGCACAGGACGTGCGGAGCCCGTCGCAGCCCCCTCCGAACGGCCCGTTCGGACACTCGACGGCCCGGTATCGCCCCGCGGCGACGGACCAACACCGCCCGGCCGCTCGCGTCCCGTTGTCCACCTCGCTTCACATTCGCCCTTCCTTAACTCGGCACCGCTTGCGGCACGCGGGAACGCGCGTGGGCGGTTCCGTTCCCGGAGGACCGGATGAATCTGACGGAAATCGAAATCGACCTGGGCTCGGTCGCCATGAACTGCACCGGACCCGAGATCGGCGCAGTCTTCGCCGGTCTGTTGCGGGAGATGCAGCGGATGGCCCCACGCCTCCGAGCGGACGAGGTGAACGCGCTGCGCGAGGTCATGAGCCGCGAGAGCGGCACGCTCACGGTGGGGGAGTTGTTCCCGGAGTTCGAGCGCGAGTCCGAGCCGCACCTGACGCTCCGCCGGCTGCGTGCAGCCCAGTTCATCCGCCCCGGCCGCTCCGGCCGGTGGGCCGTCAACGAGCCGATCGAGGTCAAGCCGTTCGCCCGCCTGGTGTGGGACCGTCTCGGTGAAGGTGCGCTCTTCCCGCGTCCGGAACTCGACGAGAACGTGCTGTCGGACGAGACCCCGACGCCGGGCGAGCACCCGCCCGCGACGTGGGACGACAACGTCCTCGACCTCGGGGACTTCCCGGAGGAGAAGCGGCCGTAGTGCGGCCCGTCGGGATTGGCACGGGGGTTGCTATACCTCTCGTCCATCACGGTCGCCGGGCCGATAACTCCGGCTCACGGAACCGACCCCAACCTGGTAGCAAGGAGAACGGACCATGGCCGATACCATCAAGGGCAAGCTGACCGAGGCCGGCAACGCGATCAGCGAGACCGCGTCGAAGGTGGGCAACCGGATCGCGGAGAAGGCGGAAGAGGTGAAGGACTGGGGCAAGCAGAAGCTGAACCAGGCCGGCAACCGCGTCGACGAGGCCACCGAGAAGGCCAAGAACGCGGACGAGGAAGCCCGCGTGGACGAGAACGAAAAGGCCAAGGACTGCGGGTGCTCGTGACCGCCCGCCCGAACGACATTCATCCCCGGCCCGCTCCACTCGGAGCGGGCCGGTTTGTTTTGCGCCCGCTACTTCCCCTTCCCCTCGACCACCACGGCGACCGGCAGCGTCGGGTAACTCGGCCCGGGGCGGGCATTGCCGCCCTTGGGCGGGGCGGCACCGGCCACGCCCCGCAGCACCAGTGGGTACGCTCCCGGCGGCGTGTTCGCGGGCACCTCGATGCTCACCTTCACCTCGGACTTGTCGGCGGCGACGGTGGCGATTGGCGGGGCGGGGTTGTTGCCCTGCGGCTTCGGGCCGAACTGCGGCGTGGCCGAGAACACCTGCACCGCGTCCTTGAACTGCGCGTCGCGGGCCACCTTCACCGTCAGGTCGAACTTGTCGCCGGCCTTCACCCTCGCCTCGGTCTCGGCCACGGTCAGCCGGAACGGGGCGGTGCCGCGTACGGCCAGCGCCAACCCCGGGCCGCGGTCCATTCGCGTGAGCATCGGCACATTCGGCGGCGGCTGGTTCGCCTGCAACCCGGTCGGCGTCCACGTCACGGTGAACGGCCGCGCCTCGGAACTCAGCTTCCCGGCCGTACCGGTCACCGTCACGAACCCGCCGAAGTCCTTCGCGTCGGCGTCGGCCGTGAGGACGAGCGTTCCGCGGGTCTGCCCGGCGGGGATGGTTTGCTGCGGGCACTTCACTCCGGGGGGAAGGTTCTTCGCTTCGAGGGTGACCGGTTCGGCGAACCCGTCCATGCGGAACACGAACACGGTGAACAGCGCCGCACCGTTGCGGGCGAGCGTGCCGGCGTCGGGCATGTGCGGGGTCACGGGCATCACGGCGATGCGGAACTCGGGCTTCTCCTTCGCGATTCGCAGGACGTACTGCTCGCGGACGCCGAACTGGATGCCGGCGTCGCGGGCCGACACGAGGAGCCGGTACGTGCCGTCGGCGGGGGCGACGAACCGGTAGCGGCCGGGGTCTTCGGACTTCGTGTAGAACTGGTTCGGGCTGAGCGTCTCGAGCCCGTCGTCCTGCTCGACGATCACCTTCCCCTTGTCGTCGGTGAGGACGAAGAAGGCGTCGATCTGCGAGCCGAGCCGCTCGGCGAACACCTCGACGGTCCACACGTCGCCCTTCTTCGCGTCGAACGTGTACCAGTGGCGGTCGTTTTTCTTCCCGATCCGCCCGGCAACGTCGCACGGCGGCGCGAGCGCCTGCGCCGCCTCGGGGGTGCCGTTCTTGTCGTTGTCGAGCACCTGTGACCCGTAGGCAAGCAGGGACAGGTTGCCGTCGAGTTGCCGCGACGGGTCGGTGGCGTCGATCATCCCCGCGGTGGGCGGAACGGAGCGGCTCGTTCGGAGGCTACCGGTCCAATCGCCGGGCATGAGCGTCTCATTGGGAACCTTCATGCTCCCCGTGTGCTGCCCGTCCTTGTCGGTGCCGCCGACGTTGCGGCCGTAGTTCGTCCACCCGGTCGCGCTCGGGTACAGGGGCGGGAACGTGGCCTCGACCCACGGTGCGGTGGAAATCGAGAGCCGGTAGAAGTGGTCCGGGCCGCCGGTGGTGTACGCGAACTGCGCCACGCGGACCACGTACTCGCCGTCGGCCGGCACCTTGAAGTCGAGCACCGCGTCGCCGCCGCGGTAGTTGCGGTTCGCCGCGAGGGCCTTGCCGTCGATCGTGCTCACGAGGATGTCGGCCGAGAGGCGGCTGTCGATGCTCGACGCTAGGCACGCGACGACGACGTTCTGCCCGGCCTTCGCCTTGAAGCCGACGTAATCGACGTCCGTGGGGGCCGAGATGACGCCGTTGACGGTCGATTCGAGCGCGACCTTTTGCGCCTGCCCGATGTCGTTGTTCGGCTCGACCTCGTTGGCCTCGACGAGCGTGCCGACCACGAACGTCCGCGGGTTTGTGAGGCCGCCCTTCCCGACGACGCGGACGTCGTACACGCCCGGCTCCTTCGGCGGCGTCACCTTGAACTTCACGGCAGTCGCGGGTTGGCCCTTGGCCTTGGGGTCGGCCTTCGGATCGGGCTTCGTGTCGCCGATGCGCTCGGCCGTGAACCCCTTGGCGCTGAAGAGGAGTTGCTCCTCGCCGGCGAACCCGGTGCGGGTGAACGTGACCTCGACGGGCTCCCCGGCCCGGCCGCCGGGCGGGAACGCGGTGTGCAGTTGCGGGCCGGACTGGGCGGTCGCGAACCCGGTGGCGAGGAGTAAGGCGAGAACGGCAGCGGGGCGAGAGTGGGACACGGCAGCGCTCCTGGCAGGTCCGTGCAGCGTAATCGGCCCCGCCGGGCGGGACAAGGATCAACTGTGCGGCCCCGTGTATCGAAGGCGCGGGGAGCCTATCATAACCGTGTGTCGGCCCGCACCGGGCCGCGATCCGTTCTCATCCCACCAGCCGGACAACGCATGGCCCCGACCGAAACGCCGTCCGCCAGTCAGCTCGAGACGTTCCCGAACCCGCGGCCGGAGCGGGAGTTCACCGTCGAGATCGTGTGCCCCGAGTTTACCAGCGTGTGCCCGAAGACGGGCCAGCCGGACTTCGGCACCATCACGTACACGTACACGCCGGCCGGTTCGTGCGTCGAACTCAAGTCGCTGAAGCTGTACCTCCAGCAGTACCGCACGCAGGGGATCTTCTACGAGCAGGTCACCAACCGGCTGCTCGACGACTTCGTCGCGGCGTGCCACCCGGTGCGGTGCAAGGTCGTATCGGTGTGGACCCCCCGCGGCGGGATCAGCACGACGGTGACGTGCGAGTACGCCGCGGCCACCGGCTGACGCCCCCGCCCCCGGCACGTCAGTTGCTAGTTGTCGGGCCGAGACGGGCGACGTCTCGCGACTCACAACAGGGGGCAGTTCGTGGCACATCCCAAGCGGGCCGCCGAGGAGCCGGACCTCCGCACGCTCCTCGGCGAGATCGTTCAGGACTCGAAGCACCTCGTCGCGCAACAGGTCGCGCTCATCAAGGCCGAAGCCGGGCAGGAACTGACCCGGGCCGGGGTCGGCGTGGCCAAGTGCGCCGGCGGGGCCGGTGCGGCCGCGGCCGGCGGCCTGCTCACCGGGTTCGCGCTGGCCCACCTCCTCCGCGACGCGACCGGGCTGCCGATGTGGGCGTGCTACGTGCTGGCGGCCGGCGGGGTCGGTGCGGCCGGTGCGGCGCTGGTGCGCTCGGGCCGGGCCGACCTGGCCGAGTTGGGGGCGCTGCCGCAGACGACCAAGGCCCTGGGGGAGAACCTCGAATGGCTGAGGGACCGATTGATTCCGGCCGCGGGGTAGAACCGGCGGACCCGGAGGCCATCCGCGCGGCCATGGCCGGGACCCGGGCCGCACTGTCCGAGCACCTTTCGACGCTCACGGGCCGGGTGTTCGGCCCGCGGCAGACACCGACACAAACGCGCACAAGGGGAACGACCGTGGCAGCGACCAAGACCGCGAAGGGCACGAAGAAGGCCGACACCGGCAGTAAGACCGGGGCGGCGAAAGCGACCGGCGCGGCCAAGCCGAAGGCGGCCGCGAAGAGCGGAACCAAGGCCAAGGCCGCCGCGCCGGCGACCGTGAAGAAGGCCGCGAAGACCGTGGCCCGCAAGGCCAAGGACACGACCGGCAAGCTCCTGGAGGGCGCGAAGGAGGTGCTCAAGGACGTGCTGTCCGGGGCCGCGGCGGGCGCCCTGCAGGGGGCCGCCGCGGCGGCCGACGAGCACCTCGACGAAGCGGTCGAGGGGGTCAAGACGCTGAAGGACAAGACCGGCAAGGCGGCCAAGCCCGCGGAGAAGTCGGTGAGCCGGAACGGCAAGAAGTAGCGAGTCAACCGCACCGCGGGAGCGGCCGCTTCCTCCCGCGCCCCGCGACCGAATG
>NZ_JBHYGG010000014.1:0-25019 GCF_051859125.1 Gemmata sp. | reverse complement strand
TGAGCGCCAGCGAGGGGGTGACGCTTACCCCCTCGCTGGCGCTCAGGGTTCGCCCGGGATGCTGTTCTGTCTTCCAATCTGTGTCCATCTGCGAAATCTGCGGATAAACACTCTTCCTGTTCACAACTGCGTCTCGGCCACCTCGATCGCCCGCAGCAGGCTCATCGCCTTGTTCACCGTCTCCTCGTACTCGCTCGCCGGAACACTGTCCGCGACCAGGCCCGCACCGGCCTGCACGTAGGCGGTCTGGCCGAGCAGCACCATCGTGCGGAGCGCGATGCACGTGTCCATGTTCCCGCTGAAGTCGACGTACCCGACGGCCCCGCCGTACGGCCCGCGGCGGTGCGGTTCGAGTTCGTCGATGATCTCCATCGCCCGCACCTTCGGCGCGCCGCTCAGCGTGCCGGCCGGGAGGCTCGCCCGCAGCGCGTCGAACGCCGTCAGGCCGGGTTGAAGTGTGCCCGTGACGGTACTCGACAGGTGCATGACGTGGCTGTACCGCTCGACCGTGAGCAGGTCGCCGATCTTCACGCTGCCGATCTCGGCGACGCGGCCGACGTCGTTGCGGGCGAGGTCGACGAGCATGATGTGCTCGGCCCGCTCCTTCGGGTCGGCGACCAGCTCGGCGGCGAGTTCGGCGTCGCGCTCGGGGGTCGCGCCGCGGGGGCGGGTGCCGGCGAGCGGGCGGTTCGTGATGACCCCGTTCTCGACCCGGCACATGATCTCGGGCGACGCGCCGACGAGCGTGACCCCGCCGGCCCGCAGGTAGAACATGAACGGGCTCGGGTTCACCACCCGCAGCGCCCGGTAGATGTCGAACGGGCGGGCCGTGGTCTCGGTGCGGAACCGCTGGCTCAGCACGATCTGGAACGCGTCCCCGGCGTTGATGTACTCGCGGACCTTCTCGACCGCGGCCTCGAACCCCGCCCGGGTGAAGTTGGATTGGATCCGGGCGAGCCCCGGGCGTAAGCCCGGGGAGTTCGCGGCGCTCGGGTTGATGTCGGTGAGTTGCAGACCGGCGACGCCCCGCTGGAGGCGCTCCACGAGCTGATCGGCCTGCCGGCACGCGGCGTCGTAGGCGGCCCGCAGGCCGTCTTCCCGATCCCCGATCCCCGATCCCCGGTCCCCGACCTGGGCATTGGCAATTACGAGGATCGTCTTCGCCGCGTGGTCGAAGATGACCATGCGGTCGTAGAACCCGAAGCAGAGGTCGGGCAGGTTGCGGTCGTCGGGCGGGGCGTTCGGGAGCTTCTCGACGTACCGCACGGTGTCGTACCCGGCGTACCCCACGGCCCCGCCGCAGAACCGCGGGAGCCCCGGCAGGTGCGGGGCGCGGTAGGCGGCGATCATCTCTTCGAGGACGCGGAGCGGGTCGGCGCTCTCGCCCTCGACCCACGGGCCGGAGCCGTCGCGGGTGCGGGTCTTGGTGCCGCGGGCCTCGAAGGTGCGGAACGGCCCGGCCCCGAGGAAGCTGTACCGCCCGACGCGCTCGCCGCCGACGACACTTTCAAAGAGGAACGACCAGTCGCCCTCCTCGATGACGCAGAACGCGGACACCGGGGTGAGGGTGTCGCCGGTGAGGCGGCGGTACACGGGCACAACGGTGTGCGTGCGGGCCAGCTCGCGGAACTGCTCGAACGGCGGAAAGTGCGGCATCGGTACGGGCTCGGTCGGTGTGTCGCGTGAGGAGATGGTGTATCGGCGTGCCCTCCGAACGGCTTGGGACGCCCCGGCTACGGCCACCGTGTTGCGCGGCGGGCGAGCCGTGTGTCAACACACGGGTCAACGCGAGCCCGTGTGTTGACACACACGGCTCGCCCGGCGTTTGGCTTCTGAAACCGTGATCGGCAGATCGCGGCGGTCTACGTATCTGAGTGAGCGCCCCATCAGGGTACGAGTCTTGTAAGCTCTTGTGGTGCGGGTTACCTTGGCGGGTGTTCGACGATGTTAGGTGGACCGCAAACGCAGATCTGTCCGATGACATCTGTCCGATGACAATTTCGGCCGCAGGGGCGGAGGCGCACTTGGAGGAACTTCCGCCCGCGCTACTCGTCGCGGTTGCCGATGCCGATCGGGATGACGTACGGCAATGGTGGGCGGAGCTTTCGCCGGCGGATCGGTGCCTCGTGGCCGACCTCTGCGACGAGCGGCATGAGGCGTACCTCTTCGTCCCGGTAGCCGGCGGCGACGCTCCGCCGGTTGCACTCGGCGGGCGGTTCCTGCCGCACGACGACGCCTGGCGGCTGGCAGATTGGGAGGCGGACTGGCGGGAGTACCTGGTGGACCGCCCCGGGGGCTACCACGGGAACGGCTGGCCGGAGACGGCGGCTCTGATCGCGTCCCAGTTCCGGTCCGTCTGCTACCTCGGCGACGAGCCCGGGGTGGGTTGCCGTGTGGCCGACTGGCGTTTGACGCGGTTCGAGGTCTGGGAGTGGCCCCCGTCAGCGCGACGGCAGGCCGTACCAGATAGCTCGTCGTCAGGTGACGGTTGGTGAAGCCTGACCCCGCGCTCCCGCACTTCGATGGCCGCGGCCGCGGTGGTACAATCGGGGTTGCACACCCCTTCGGAGGCCGAGCATGAGCGAGATCACCCTGGACGCCGCGACCGCTGCGACCGTGGCGAAGGCGGCCACCGCGACGCGGGTGTGCGACCCGAGCGGGCACACGCTCGGCTACCTCGTCCCCGCGGACGTGTACAAGCGGGTCGAGAAGGCGCTGTACGACGAGGCGTTCGGCGAGATGACCGACGACGAGGTGCAGGAGGTGCTCGCGGACCCGCGGCGGCACACCCCCGACGAAGTGCTCAAGCTGCTGGAGGGGAACTGATGTTCGCCGTCGTCTGGGGCGGCCGCCCGTTCGACCAGATGGCGCAGATCGTTCGCAACAACCCGGCCCGCAGAGACGAACTCGCCGAGGCACTTCAAGAGATCACCGGGCGGCTCCGGGCGCACGCCGACGCCGCCGGGGAGTCGCGGGGCGGCCGCCTCCGCGTCCTGTTCGCCGGCCCGCTCACCGTCTACTTCGTAGCCGACGCCGGAGCGATGACTGCAACGGTCGTGCGCGTCCGCGCCCGGTTCACCGCGTGATGTCCGGGCGGCTTGGGACGCCCCGGCCGCGGTGGTACAATCGCCAGTGACCCCGCACCGAGGAGCGCGCCATGTCCCCCGTCCCTCTCGACGCCGAGTTGGTGGCGAAGCTGACCACCACCGGCGGCCACGTCCCGCTCACCGACCCGGCCGGCAAGTCGGTCGGGTACTTCTTGTCGCCCGACGAGTACGAATCGCTGCGCCGGGCTGCCGGCAGCCGCGCCCCCGACGCAACACTCGACGAGTTCCGCCGGGCGCTCGCGAACCCGAAGCGGCACACCACCGACGAGGTGTTCAAGCTCCTGGAGGGGGAGTGATGTTCCTGCTCGTCTGGAGCGACGAGGCGTTCGAGGAAATGGCCCGCATCGTCCGGCTCTACCCGGCCCGGAAGCACGAGTTCGCGACCGCCCTGCGGCAGGTCACCCACCAACTCTCGACCGACCCGCTGAACCGGGGCGAGTCCCGCGAGGAGGAGATGCGGGTCATGTTCGCCGGCGACCTGTCCGTGTTCTACGCGGTGGACGAGGCGAGCCGCGTGGTCGAGATCGGCCTCGTCCGGCTCCGCACGCCGTAACGCCCGAGGCTCGGTGGTACAATCGCTGTGAGATTCCCCTTCGGAGGCCGAGCATGAGCGAGATCACCCTGGACGCCGCGACCGCCGCAAGGGTCACCAAGTCGCTCGCCGCGACCCGACTGTGCGACCCCGAGGGCCGGACCGTCGCGTACGCGATGTCGCCGCGGGACTACGAGGCGTGGACGCGGCGCGTCATCGAGGAGGCCAAGGCCGAGGTGACGAACGAGGAGTTGCTGCGCATCGCCGCGACGCCCCCAACCAAGACGATGGACGACGTGTTCAAGCTCTTGGAGGACGGCGAATGAACTTCCGCCTGATGCGGGCCGACGAGGCCTTCGACCAGATGGAGTTCATCGTCCGCAACCACCCCGAGCCGAAAGACGAACTGGCGCGGGCGCTCCAGGCGATGACGGCCGCTCTCCGCACCGACGCCGATACCGCCGGCGAGTCGCGAGGCAACGGGCTGCGGGTCGCGTTCTTCGATCCGCTTGTGGTCGACCTCAAAGTCGCGGCCGCGGACCGCGAGGCTCACATTCTGCGGGTGCGGCTCCGCGCGCCGCTGTTCTGACCGACCCCAGCGATTCGCGCAATTCTCTGACACTTCGCGTAAGATTGGGGCGACTCGCACGCTGGGACCGGTGCCCACGGAGCCCGCACATGTCCGCCGAACCGCCCGACCTGGCCCGCCACGAGCCCGCCCTCCTCGTGTGGGCCGCGTACCAACTCCCCGGGTGGGTCCGCGGCAAGCTCGACCCGGCCGACCTCGTGCAGCAGACGCTCCTCGAAGCGGTCCGCGCCCCCGACCGCCTCGCCGGGCGGCCGGACCACGAGGTGCTCGCGTACCTGCGGCGGGCGCTGGCGAACAACGTCATCGACGCGGCCCGCAAGTTCGCCCGGGACCGCGGCGACCTCGCGCCGGGCGCGCTGGCCGCGTCGTCGGTGCGGATGGCCGACTGGCTCGCCGCCGACCACACGTCCCCGAGCGAGCGGGCCGACCGCAACGACCGGTTCGTGCGGCTCGCGTCGGCCCTCGCGGAGCTGCCCGACGCGCAGCGGGTCGCCGTCGAGATGCGGCACCTGCAGGGAATGAAGGTGACCGACATCGCCCGCGAACTGGGCCGGTCCGAGGGGGCCGTGTCGCTCCTGCTGCACCGCGCCGTGACCGCGCTCCGCGGCCTCCTGGCCGACGCCTGACCACGCCCACTGATCCCCGAGGCCGCAAATGTCGCCCGACACGCCCGCGGCGTCGCACCCGTTCTCGAACCGGACCGCGGACTACGGCGTCGCCGAGGGGCTGGGCATCGTGCTCGCCGCCGAGGACGCGGGCGCCCCGAACCCGCTCGCGCAGTGGCTCGCCCGCAACCCCGAGCTGGCCTCCGACCTGGCCCGGTTCCTCGCCGGGCCGAACGTGTTCGCGCCGCCCCCGCCGCTCGCCGAGCCCCGGCCCGGGGCGGCCGTCGGCGGGCTGGAGCTGAAGGAGGAGATCGGCCGCGGCGGGATGGGCGTGGTGTACCGCGCGTTCGACCCGGTGCTCAAGCGGGACGTGGCGGTGAAGGTGCTCCGGGCCGGGGGCGAGGTGTCGGGCCGGGAGCTGGACCGGTTCCGGTTCGAGGCCGAGGCGGTCGCGTCGCTCGACCACCCGAACGTGGTCCGCATCCTGGCGACCGGCGAGGCCGGCGGGGCGCCGTACCAGGTGATGCCGCTGATGACCGGCGGGAGCCTGGCCGCGTGGCTCAAGGGGCTCGGCCCGGACCGCCGGCCCGCCCCGAAGCGCGCCGCGGCGCTGGTGCGGGACGTGGCCCTCGGGGTCCACCACGCGCACCAGCGGGCGCTGATCCACCGCGACCTGAAGCCCGGGAACGTGCTGCTCGACGCCGCCGGCCGGCCCCACGTCGCCGACTTCGGGCTGGCCCGGCGGCTCGACGCGGGCGACGCGAGCACCGCCGGGGTCGCCGGCACGGTCGCGTACATGGCGCCCGAGCAGGCCCGCAGCGCGCGGCACCTGACCACCGCCGTCGACGTCCACGCGCTGGGGGCGATCCTGTTCGAGCTGCTCACCGGGGCGCGGCCCTACGGGGACGACGCGGTCCGCGTGCTCCGCCGCCTCACCGACGACGCCGAGTCGGTGCCCCGGGCCGGCGACGCGCGGCGCGACCTGCCGGCGGACCTCGACGCGATCTGCTCGCGGTGCCTGGCCCGGCGGCCCGAGGACCGGTACCCCACGGCCCGTGCGGTCGCCGACGCGCTCGACCGGTTCCTGAACGACGAGCCGCAGACCGACGCGCCCCGGTCCGGGTGGGGCACCGGCGTGTTCCGCGCGCTGGAGTGGCGGCGCGAGACGCCGACGATGCGGAGTTGGTGGTCGCCGGTCGTCGGCGGGGCGTCGACGCTGGTCGCAATGGTGGGGTTCCAGGCCGCGGTGCTGCTCGACGCGCCGACCTGGGTGCTCGCCGCGGTCCTGGCCTACTACCTGGGCGCGTGGGCCGCGATCGTCGAGTGGATGCGGGCCAGCGCCCGCGGGGTGCTCACGTCGGTCGAGCGGACCAGCGCCGCGCTCCAGTACGGCATGATGGCCGCGTGCGCGGCGCAGATCCCGGCGTACCTGGGGCTCCCCGGCGGGGGCGCGGCCGCGATCATCCAGCCGTTCGCGGCGATCGTCGGGCTCGGCATCTTCGCGCACGGCGTCACGTACTGGGGCCGGCTCTACGTCGCCGGCCTGCTACTGATCGCGTTCGCCGCGTGCCTGCCGCTGATCCCGACGCGATTCTGGCCCGGCGCCTACGCGCTGTCGAACACGACGTTCCAGCTCTGGGTCGCGCTCCACCTGTTCCGCGTCCACCGCGCCGCCGAGGCCGCCCGCGTCGCGGGGTGACCGCCAGTCCCGTTGAGGAGAAGCTCGCGGGCCGACGACGCGCCTCTCGGTTGATGTCATCGGCGACTGGCGGGCCGCCACGGAGGGCGGCCCCTACCAGAGTGCTCGTCTTCGGTTTGTAGGGGCCGCCCTCCGTGGCGGCCCGCGTGAGGCGAACAACTCGGCACCGCAGCGCGCTCCTGCACTTCCCCTCCCTTCTCGCAACTTCCCGCGTAAGAGTTCGCCGCTTCGCCCGCTGAGTTCGTAGGTGCGACCGGGTTCCCCGGCCCCGCACCCGCGGCGCACACGTCACCTCGCCGCCCCCTTCACCCCCGCGTGATCGCCCTCGCCCCTGCCCGCGGCCCAGCGCCGCCCGGGGAGCCGCGCGCACCCACGCGACCGAGGCGCCCCAATGCCCGTCGCCCTCAAGATTCTCGCGCTCTTCGCCGCACTGTACGTCACCTTCGAGGTCCTCCGGCGGGCCGGGAAGTGGGCCGCGTGGGCGCTGTTCCTGGCGGTGCCGCTGGCGCTCACGCCGTACTGGGTGCGGGTGAACTCGTTCGACCCGTTCTGCTGGCTGAAGCTGTACACCGTGTGCTTCTGCGTGGTCTGGGGCACGGCGCTGCGGTTCACGCGGCTCGGCGACCGAGCCTGGGCGCGGCTCGGCATCCCGGTGCTGCTCGCGGGCAACATCATCGAGGCGATGGTGACCGACCTGATCGGGGGCGGGCTCGCCCACGAGCTGAATGCGGCCGCGGGGCTCCTGCTCGTCGCCACCCAGCCCTACGCCCGCCGGGCCACCCGGGTGGACACAACGGGCGAGTTTCGCGACCTGCGGTACGGGCTCACCCGCGGGTGGGTGGTCGCGTACACGGTGTGGAACTGGGCGTTCGTGTACCTGAACTACCCGGCGCTGGTCGGGCAGCACACGGCCGTCCTCGCGTGCGGGCTCGTGGTCGCCGCCTACGACCCGCGGCTCTGGGTCCAGGCCCGCGCCTTCACGCTCGGGCTCATCCTGGTGGCGACGGCGACGATCGACGCCGCGCTGCGGCCCTGGCTCGACACGTCGGCCTGGAGCGACGAGCGGGCCGGGGTAGCGGTGGCGGGGGCGGCGCTGGCGGTCGCAATCGGGAGCGCGGCCGGCGCACGCCGGGGCCGGGCGGCGTATGATTCGGGTGCCGACCGAGCCGCCCGAGGAGCCGCCCAATGCCCGACGCGACGCACGCCGACGGTCCGCACACCGACACCGCCGCGCCCGACCCGGCCGAACTCTCGCGGTCCGGCGCGACCCGGGCCGCGGTCCGCAGGGTGCTCGGCGGGCTCGAAATGAAGGAGGAGATCGGCCGCGGCGCGATGGGGGTCGTGTTCCGGGCCACGGACCCGGTCCTCCGCCGCGACGTGGCCGTGAAGATGCTCCGGTCCACCGACGAGATGTCGGACTCGGAACTCGCCCAGTTCCGGTACGAGGCCGCGCTGGTCGCGTCCCTGGACCACCCGAACATCGTCCGCGTACTCGCGTGCGATCAGACCCCCGAGGGCACCCCGTACCTGGTGATGCCGCTGCTCACCGGGGGCACCCTGGCCACGTGGCTCAAGGGGCTGCCGGACCGCAGGCTCGACCAGCGGGTGGCCGCGCAGATCCTCCGGGACACGGCCCTGGGGGTCCACCACGCGCACCAGCGGGGGCTCATCCACCGCGACCTGAAGCCGGCCAACATCCTCCTCGACACCGAGCTGCGGCCCCACGTCGCCGACTTCGGCCTGGCCCGCCCGGTCGACGTGGCCGCCACGTCCGAGGCCGGCACCCCGGCCTACATGGCCCCCGAGCAGGCCCGCGGCGAGCGGCACCTCACCACCGCCGTGGACGTGTACGCCCTGGGCGTGGTGCTGTTCCAGCTCCTGGCCGGCGAGGTGCCGTTCGGGGGCGACATCGGGAGCATCTTCCGCCGCGTCACCGACCCGGCCGCGACCGCCCCGCCGGTCCGCAAGTTCCGCCCGGACGTGGCCGCGGACCTGGAGGCGGTGGTCCAGAAGTGCCTGGACAAGGACCCGGCCCGGCGGTACTCGTCGGCCCGGGAGTTGGCCGACGACCTGACCCGGTTCCTGGTGGGCGAGCCGGTCGCGGCCCAGCTCCCGGGGCTGTGGGACTGGCTCCGGCAACTGGCCCGGATCCGGCCCGAGCCGCACACCGACTACTCGTGGCCGGTGACCGTGTGGTTCGGGGCGCTGGTGCTGGCCTCGAACGCCACCATCTTCGGGCTGGTCGAGGGCGGCGGGTCGGCCGCGTGGGTGTGGGGGGTGAACGCGGCGTCCGGGGCGGCGATGGCCGCGGTCCTGTGGTGGTACATGCTCCGCCGGTTCCGGCTGCTCCCGGCGACCGAGCGGCACTCGCTCATCGTCGCCGCCGGGAGCATCGCGGCGCACCTGATCCTGACCGCGGCGTACGTGCCCCCGCCCCTGGACCACCCGGCCCACCGGGTGCTGCACATGTACCCGGCGCTGGCCGCGGTGAGCGGGATGGGGCTGTTCATCATCGGGTCGACGAACTGGTGCCGGTTCTTCCCGTTCGGGCTGCTGGTGATGGCCCTGTGCCCGGTAACCGCGTGGTGGCCCCACGCGGCCCCGCTCACGTACGGGGTCACCGTCGCCGCCATCATGTGGTACTGGTCGTACGCCAAGGCGGTCACGTTCGCCCCGCGGGACCACCCCGCGGCCTGACCAGCTTCTGCGACCGCGCCGGACAACGGCCGAGGTGGTGCGCATGGTCGAGGGCGCGTGAGTGCCGCGCACCGCGAACGGTCGCCGCGCTGCCGCCACGCACTGGCGGTGCCCTTCGGAGCGGTGGTAGGATGTGCCGATGTGTCGGGCGAACCGCGTGGCACCCCCTCACCCGCCGCGAAGCGCGGCGACCTCTCCCCCGGACGGGGGCGAGGTGTACCCCCTGGTTCTGGTGGCACGGGCCTCTGGCCTGTGTTCGCCTGCACCGGCCAGAAGCCCGTGCCACTGGGCCGGTGAGCCCCACCTCGCCCCCGGTCCGGGGGGAGAGGTCGCGACGAGGCCCTGCGAGTCGCGGGTGAGGGGGCACCACCTGAACCTCGACCCGGGCACGCGGACCATTTCCTCCACCGGTTCAACTTTCGCGGAGGCGTGCCGATGTCCCGATTCCTCGCGGTGCTCTTCCTCGCCGGTGCCGCACTCGCGGCCACCGGGTGCAAGGTCCAGACGGACGAGGAGCGGGCCGAGGAGTACGCGAGACGGAAGGGCGCGTGGGTCTCCCGCGACGACTCGCCGCCCGACGCGCCCGTCACGTACATCTTCTCCAGGTACGGGAACCTCACCGACGCGGACATCAAGCACCTCGCCCCGCTGAAGCACCTGTCCACTCTGCGGCTGTGGCTGGTGGGCATCACGGACGCGGCGCTTCAGGACGTGGGCGTGTTCGACCAACTCACGTTCCTCGACCTGACCTTCTCCAAGGTCAACGGCTCGCGGTTCCGCGAACTCGCCCCGTTGGAGCGCCTCGACCACCTTTGCCTCGCGTCCACACAAGTCTGCGACGCCGGGTTGGAAGAGTTGCCGGCGTTCCAGCGGCTCACCGTACTCGACCTCGGCCACACCCAGGTCACCGACGCGGGGCTCAAGGAACTCGCCAAGTTCCCCGTGCTCCGAGACCTGGACCTGACGAGGACGGGCGTAACCGACGGCGGCGTGAAGGATCTCGCCGGGCTCGGGTCGCTTGAGAACCTGGACCTGACCGAGACCCCGGTGACCGACAGCGGTCTGAAGGAACTCACGGCACTGCGGAACCTCTCCCGCCTCGACGTGTCGTACACGCGGGTGACCGACGCCGGCCTGAAGGAACTCGTCGCGCTGAAGGGCCTCATCGAACTCGATGTGTCGTACACGTCGGTCACCGCCGCGGGCGTCGCTGAACTCCAGAAGGCGCTGCCGCACTGCCGGATCACATGGTGAGGCGATCGCGGCCGGCGCCGCTTTGGCGGTTGACTCGCCACGCGGCCGCCGGACAATGGCGGCGGCCCCTTCTCGCGGAGACGTGCCCATGTCTCGACTGCTCGTAGCCGGCGTTCTCGCCGGTGGTGCCCTCGTCATCGCCGGATGCGGCAAGCCCGCCCCCGCCGACCCCTCCCTGCCGGCGGCCCCCGGTGCGGTCGCCCCGCCCGGCGACCCGCAACCGGACCGGCCCCCCACCCCCGAAGACACGGCAGTTGCGCGGCTGGCAGAGTTGGACGCGGCCGTAACTCGGGACGAGACGCGGCCGGGCCGGCCCGTCACGAGCGTATTGTTCGGCTGGGACCGTCAGAAGGTGACCGATGCCCACCTGAAGGAACTCGGGCCACTGGTCAACGTGACCTCGCTCGACCTGACGTTCACGGGGGTAACGGACGCCGGCCTCAAGGAACTCGCGCCGCTGTCCAACCTGATAACCCTCAACTTGAGCCGCACGGGGGTGACGGATGCCGGCCTCAAGGAACTCGCGCCGCTCAAGAACCTCGCCACGCTCAACCTGAGTCGCACGGGGGTGACGGACGCGGGGCTCAAGGAACTCGCCGCGCTCCCGAACCTCACGGCGCTCGACGTCTCCGCCACCCGAGTGGCGGGAACGGGCCTGCGGAAACTTGCGGCCCTCAAGAGCCTCAACCTGGCGGGTTCGAAATCGACGGACGCCGGACTGAACGAGCTCGCCGCCCTCAAGGGCCTTGCCTCGCTGAACGTGTGTGCCACCCCGGTAACCAGCGCGGGGTGGAGGGAACTCGCCGCCCTGCCGAACCTGACCTCCCTCGAACTCAGCACGGCCAACATTCCGGCCAAGGAACTCAGGAACCTCGCCGTCCTGACGAACCTCACCGCGCTCGACCTCCGGGGCGGGACGGTTACGGACGAAGGGCTCAAGGAACTCGCCCCCTTGACAACGCTGACGTCTCTGCGCCTCCGGGGCACCGCGGTAACGGACGCGGGGCTCAAGGAGATCGCGGCCCTGGAAAACCTCACCGCCCTCGACTTGAGTTCCACGGTGGTGACGGAGGCGAGTCTCAAGGCACTCGCCGCCTTCCCGAAGCTGACCTCGCTCAACCTCTCATCTCCGGCCAATGCGCTCGTCGTCCGCTTCCCGATGAAGGAACTCGCCAAGCTGAGAAGTCTCGCGTCACTCGACCTGAGTGACACCTTGGTTACGGATGACGAACTGGGTGAACTCGCGACCTTACCCCGACTCACTTCACTCGACATCACTTCCCACGGCGTGACCCAGGCGGGACTGCGGTCCCTCGCCGGCCTCGGGAGCTTAACGTCGCTGGTCTGCATCCCGGTGGCGGACGAGGGGATGAAACGCATCGCGGCCTTGAAGGGCCTCACCACGCTCGACGTGACCTACGCCGGCGAGTCGGGGGCGGGGTTCAGGGAACTCGCCGCCCTGCCGAACCTGATCTCCCTCAGACTCCGCCCCCCGATAGTACCGCGTGCGGTGCCGGGGCGAGCGTTCGTGGAACTCGCCGCGCTGCACGGCCTCACCACGCTCGACTTGAACGGAAACACGGTCACGGACGCGGACCTGAAGCCCCTCGTGGCGCTGAAGAGCCTCACGAGCTTGAAACTCTACGGCACGAAGGTCACCTTCGAGGGCGTCAAGGAACTGCGGCGGGCGCTGCCGAACTGTCTGATCGTCTGGTCCCCTGCCCGCTAGAGCAGGGGACCAGACGGGTCCTGCCCGCCCCGTCACCACCGCGGCGGGAGCGGGTCGAGGCGGCCGAGCATCTCGTCCAGTTCGTTGGGCAGGCGGAACCGGAACGGCTCGGGCTTCGTCCCGTTGCCCGTGCGCACCACCAGTCCCTCGGCGGCGGCCCGCGTCAGCCACTCGTACAACGTGGTCGCCGACGGCGGGGGCTGGTCCGCGGGCCAGTCGGCCAGCAACTCCTTGTGCGTGACCGCACGCTCCCGGGTCGCCAGGAGCGCCCGCACCGCCGCCCAGTTCTCCCGGAACCGGGCCGAGCGGACGTCCGCGACCGCACGGAACTCGGGCGTCCCGGGCACCCACTCGTAGGTCAGGGACTCCGGCGTCTGGGGCCGCCGCGACAACCCCGTTAGCCGCCGCCGGGTCGCGTCCGCGGCCAGGGTGCCCGAGCGGTGCAACTCCAGGATCACGTCCACGAAGCCGAGCAGCGCGCCGCTGCCCCGGGCCGCGCTCCCCTCCTCCGCCGCTTTCTTCCGCGGGTGGTGCAGCACCAGGACCGCGACCCCTGTCTCGGCGAGGGCCCGGAGCGGGTGGAGCAGGTCCAGGAGCGTGGCCGGGTCGCTGTCACTGCGGCCCGGGAGGAACGACGCGAGCGGGTCCACCACGAACAGGTCGAGGTTTCCCGCCGCCCGGACCTCCCGGGCGCGGCCGACCAGGCCGGCCCACTGGTCGGGCGTCGGGCGGCCCGCGAACGGCCGCGACACCAGCAGGGTGTGTGGGCCGACCGGGACCGCCCGGACCCGCTCGGCCCACTGGGCCGCCGACTCCTCCGACACGACCAGAGCCGACGCCGCGGCGCACGGGCGGCCGAGGAACGTCCCGCCCCCGCCCAGTGCCCGGAGCAACCCGGCGAGGAGCGTGGTCTTTCCGGACTTCCACCGGCTGGTCAGGAGCGTGATCCCGCCGCGGGCGAGGTAGCCGTCCCAGAGCCACTCCTCGGGCGCTACCCCTTGCGGGGGATCGAGTTGGTCGAGCGGTCGCGGGTTGAAGTCGAGTGCGTTCATGGTGGGTTAAAATGTTGGAACAGTCTTTCTTCCGGTCTTGTGTGGTTGATTCCGGACTTCAGAATGGTTCCGGACGAGGGGTGTGCCTGTCGCCCGGAATCATTTTGAACGCCTGTGCACATTCTGCGCTACGTTCGTTCGGTTGACTCGGCAGAATCGTCGGGGACAATGACGGCGCTCACATCGCGCACACCGTCGCCCCTCAACCGGAGGCTCTCCCCAATGTCCGCATCCGCCACCGTGGTCACGTCGAAGCCGAAGCACACGCGGCCGAAGGTCGCCGACCAGAAGATGCTCATCGGCGGGAAGTGGGTGAACAGCGTCAGCGGCAAGACGTTCGAGACGCTCGACCCGACGAACGGCAGCGTCATCTGCAACGTGGCGGAAGGCGACAGGGCCGACGTCGACCTGGCCGTAAAGGCGGCCCGCGCCGCGCTGGAGACCGGCCCGTGGGGGCGGATGAACGCCTCCGAGCGCGGGCACCTGCTGTACAAGCTCGCCGACGCGGTCGAGGCGCACAAGGAGGAGCTGGCGGCGCTCGAGACGCTCGACAACGGCAAGCCGATCGCCGACGCGCTCGCCGCCGACGTGCCGCTCTCGGTCCAGTGCTACCGGTACTACGCGGGCTGGGCCGACAAGTACTTCGGGCAGACGCTCCCGATCAACGGGCCGTACTTCGCGTACACGCGGCACGAGCCGGTCGGCGTCGTCGGCCAGATCATCCCGTGGAACTTCCCGCTGCTCATGCAGTCGTGGAAGTGGGGGCCGGCGCTGGCGTGCGGCAACACGGTCGTGCTGAAGCCCGCGGAACAGACCCCGCTGTCGGCGCTGCGGGTCGCGCAGTTGGCGCAGGAGGTCGGGTTCCCGGACGGAGTCATCAACGTGGTCCCCGGGTTCGGCCCGACGGCCGGTGCGGCGCTGAGCGGGCACATGGACGTGGACAAGATCGCGTTCACCGGCGAGACCGGCACGGGCAAGATCGTGATGACCGCCGCGGCGCAGTCGAACCTCAAGCGGGTGTCGCTGGAACTGGGCGGGAAGTCGCCGAACATCGTCTTCGCCGACGCGGACCTCGACGCGGCGATCGAGGGCGCGTACTTCGGGCTGTTCTTCAACCAGGGGCAGTGCTGCTGCGCCGGGAGCCGGGTGTTCGTGCAGGAGTCGGTGTACGACGAGTTCGTGGCGAAGGTGGCGGCGAAGGCGAAGGGCCGCCGGGTCGGCGACCCGTTCGACCCTTCGAGCGAGCAGGGTCCCCAGGTGTCGCAGGAGCAGATGGACCGCGTGCTCGGGTACGTCGCCGCCGGGCAGCAGGACGGGGCACGCATGGTCGTGGGCGGCGGCCGTGTCGGCGACGCCGGGTACTTCGTGCAGCCGACCGTGTTCGCCGACGTCAAGGACGAGATGACGATCGCCCGCGAGGAGATCTTCGGGCCGGTGATGAGCATCCTGAAGTTCAAGGACGCCGACGAGGTGCTGGCCCGCGGGAACAAGTCGGTGTACGGGCTCGCGGCGGCGGTGTGGACCCGGGACGTGAAGAAGGCGCTGAAGCTGGCGCACGGGCTCCGGGCCGGCACGGTGTGGGTGAACTGCTACGACGTGTTCGACGCCGGCGCGCCGTTCGGCGGGTTCAAGATGTCCGGCCTCGGCCGCGAACTCGGCCAGTACGCGCTGCAACTCTACACCGAGGTGAAGACCGTCACGATGGCGACGTGACGGGCACCGCGGTACGATGGAAGCGGTAGCGGAGTTCGCCCGATGGCCCAACGGTTCGCGGTGCAGTATCTGGTGTTCTGCACGTCGGTGGAACACCCCGACGTGCGCCGCCCGCAGCGGAACAGCACACTGAGCGGCGTCGATTACGTGTTCGAGGTGCCGCCAGGGACCGAGTTCCCGTTCGAGCCCGACGAGTTCTGGCTGTACGCCCGGATTTACTGGCTCCGAGACCGCCCCGGATCGACACCACCGCTGACGATCAGTTGCGTGTGGCTCGACGCACCGGGCGGCAAGGAAGTCGAGATCTGGCAGCGGCCTGTCGGGGTGGTTCAGTTCACACGACCGGGCGACGTTCGCAGCCGAGCGTGGGTGTTCCGCAACACACCGGGCGACGCACAGTACCCGTTCCCGGGGTTGGGGCGGTACGTCTTCCGCCTGTGGCACCCGACCCGTTGGTCGGGGGAGCGGACCCGGTCACGAGAGTACATACGGATAGGAGTTTCGACATGAGTTCGCACAGACGCGGGGGGCACCTGATCCCCGGTCCCAATTACGAGGGGCTGGAAATCGTTGAAGTTGGCCCACCGACGTATCGGATCCCGATGCCCGGCATTCCGGGCATCGGGGTCCCGAAGTCGCCGGCGTCCGAGCGCCCGCGGTCGAATGTCGCGCTCGTTCCCACTCCGGACGAGGTCGCGGCGCTCCCGAAGTTGGCGCGAGAAGCGTTCGCCGCCCGGTGCGAGCAGCGCGTGCCGCCGGGGGCCGTTGACGCGACCACGCACGTCGCCGCGGCGGTCGCCCAGTACCTGTTCGCGACGGCCACCACCGACACGCCGCTGACGGCGCAGTTGCGGTGCATCCGCCGCGACCTCACCCGGCTCCGCACACTGGCCCGCAAGGGGAACTGGGCCGACGACACGCCCGTACCGCCGGACGCGCTCGGCCCGCTCTGGCCCGACGGCGTCGCACCGCACTGGGCCGCCGAAGCCCCACGGTAGGAAGGAGTGCCCCGGTCACATTCTCAATGCGGTGCCGCGAGATGCGTGCGTTCGTGGTGCGGGTCGCTGAAGTCCGTTCGTTCGAGGACTTCATCACCGCCTTCAACGAGGGGTTCTGCCGACACGTCGGCGGCCACTGGACCGGCAACCTCAATGCGTTCAACGATAATCTCTCGTGGCCGGCGGAGGAACGCTATCGGTTGATCCTCCAGGGCTGGCAGGAATGCGCGTCTGCTCTCGTGCGGGTGCCGTATCAGCCCCGCGAATCCCTCCGCGACGTGCTCATGGAGATACTCCAGGCCAACGATCACGTCGAACTCGTTACCGTCCACCCGGAAACCGGATGAGGTGTCGGTAGGGATCGAACAATCAACGTGAATCACGGCGTCGGCCCGTCCCACTTCACGCGGAACTCGACGCCCTTCTCGTCCTTCTCGCGGGGCAGCACGAGCAGGTAGCCGACGCGGCGGCGGGCGTCCCAGCGGAACACCCAGTTCTTGCCCGGGAGCTTCGACGAAAGGTGCGGCTCCTGACCCGCCGGGCCGTCGAGCGGCACCTCGACGAACGCGAGCGGGGCCAGCCAGCGGTCCTCGATGTCGGTCGTGATGAGCCCCGCGAGCCGGCCGCCCGGCCACATCTCGGCCTTGAACGGCGGCACGTCGGTGGACGGGTACTTCTTCTCGGGCAGCGCCAGCGCGATCGTGTTCTTCACCACGGTACACTTCAGCGCCGGCATCGCGTCGGCCGGCGGGGCGGGCTTCGGCATCCGCGCCGTCGGGTCGCCCCAGATGGTGAACGTCCACGCGGCCCGCTGGTTCGCCCCGCCGAGCTTGGCCGCGTCGCCGAGCCGCTTGGCCTTCAGCTCCGCGTACAGCACCAGGAAGTTCTTCGCGTGCCGCATCGACGCGCCGGTGGTGCGGCCGTCGTAGGCGAGCGAGTCGAAGAACCCGAGCGTCAGCGCGCCGCCGGAGCCGGAGTACGTGCGGTTCGGGGTGCCCACCACCGCCGCCGCCCCGCGGTCGAACAGCAGCGCCGCCTCGTCGGCGTTCAGCGCCAGGCAGCTCTGGAGGAAGATCACCGACGGCCGCAGCGGCTCGGTCCACTTCGGGAACTCGAAGGTGTCGATGAGCGTGCGGTAGTGGCCCTCCCACAGGAAGGCGTCCTGCTCGGGCAGCAGGTCGCGGAGCTCCTTGGCGGTCAGGTTCGTCTTGCCGTAGCGGCCCTCGACCTTCCACCCGGCGTTCGCCAGTTCGCGGCCGGTGTTGCGCGAGAACGTCTCCAGGAGCGGCAGCCCGTCGCCGGGGTTGCTGGCGATCAGGATCTTCGGCGGGCCGGGGGCGCGTTCGAGCAGGCGCTGCCGCGCGAACATGAGCGGAACGAGAGCACGGTCGACGTGGAACACGCGGCCGGTGGTGAGCGAGATCAGCCCGTCGCCGTCGGGGATCCACTGGTCCACCTCGATCTGCTCGTCCTTGCCCTTCGCCGGGTTCTCGCGCTTCACGGGCGGCACGGCGGTCTGGTCCGCGACGACGATCATCGCGTCGGCGCGAGACAGATCCCTGTCCTTGAGTGCGCCGGCGACCACGGCCCCCGCGTCCTTGCCGTCGGCCGCGGTGAGCAAGAGCGGGGCACGCTTCTTCACGGCCGCCCACGGCGCGAGACTGTGGAGCTTCTGTTGATCGGCCGGGTTGGTGAGAACGAGCAGATCGATCTTTCCGGTCCGCACGAGTTCCCTGCGGTGCGCCTGCGACGCGGCGGCCGCGTCGGCGAGTTCCTCGACCGTCACGCCCCCGAGCGCCTTGCACGGCGAGACGGCGGCCCCAACGGCAACCAGCGACTTCACCCCCCGCGGCGCGAGCAGTTCCTTCAGCCCCCTGAGCGGGTCGTCGCCCTCGCGGAGCACGAACAGGGGAACTTTCAGTGCGCCGGCCAGCGACGCGGCGTGGAGTAACTCGGCGGTCGGCGCCCGCGGCGCGACCACGGCGCGCTCGGCCTTCGGGAACAGCGACCACGCGAACGCAACCGGGTCGGCCTCGGTCGGCTTGAGCACGGGGTCGGCGACGCCCCAGCGCTTCGCGGCGTCGTGGCCCTTCGGGAACGCGCCGACGGGGATGACGGCCGCGGGCTTGAGGCGGTCGAGGAACGGCTTGACGATCGCCCCGGCCCGCGGCGTGTCGAGGAGGAAGTCGGCGTCGGGCTGGGCCGCGGCGACCGCGACGCCGAGCGCGATCAGATCGGGTTCGGGCATCTCGCCCGCCAGAACAACGGTCCCGCCGCGCGGCGGAACCGGTGGCTGCGGGGCGGGCGGCTGGGCCGGCGTGCGGGTCACTGTCGCCCCGATGGCGAGCAGCAGGAGCAGACAGGCAACGACGCGCATCGCGGTCCCCTCTCAGATGGCCGGTGTCTGTGGCCCTCTCCCCTTGCGGGAGAGGGTGGCCGCGCTTCGCGGCCGGGTGAGGGGTGAAGCCTCCGCGCCTCGGACGGTCTCACCCCTCACCCGCCGCTCGAAGACTCGCGGCACCCTCTCCCGCAAGGGGAGAGGGCAAAACCATGCCGCCGGCTCCGCTTCACCGGACCTCGCGTCATGTGCCCGAAGCCACCGCTTCCGTCTTCATCGCGTTCACCCGCTCGAGTTCCGGGCACAGCCCGCGGGCGTTGGAGATCTGGATGGCGAGCCCCGGGCGGGCGTTCGCTTCGAGCAGGAGCGGGCCGCGGGCCTGGTCGAGTACGATGTCGGCCCCGATGTAGCCCATGCCGACGGCCCGGCTCACGCGGCGCGACATCTCCAGGATGTCCGACCAATACGGCACCCGGAAGCCGATCACGCTCTCGCCGGTGTCCGGGTGGACCTCGGCCCGGCGGTCGCGGAGCACCGCGTGGTGCGTCACCCCGGACCCGATGTCCACGCCCGCGCCGATCGCCCCCTGGTGCAGGTTCGCCCGCCCGCCCGACGCCTTCGTCGGGAGCCGCAGCATCGCCATCACCGGCTCGTTGCGGTACACGATCACGCGGATGTCGGCGGTCCCCTGGTAGCTGATCCGCGACAGCGCCGGGTCCGGCACCACCCGCTGCTGCACGAGCGCCTCGTCCTCGGTGCCGCCGAGCGAGAACAGGCCCGAGAGGATGCCCGAGACGTGCTGCCGCAACTCCTCCGGGGCGAGGAGCGAGCCGTTGTGGCGGACGTAATTCGGGCCGTCGCGGCCGGTGATCACCAGGATCCCGCGGCCGCCGGCGCCGCGGTCCGGCTTCAGCACGAAGTCCGGGTGCCGCTCCAGGATCGCGGGGAGCCGGTGCAGGGCCGAGTGCGACAGCAGCGCGGCGTACAGGCTCGGGGTCGGCACGCCGATCTCGCGGCACAGCTCGTGCATCTTCCGCTTGCTATCGACGTAGGGGAACCGGCCCCGGGGGTTGTGGTCGAGGATGCACCCGGTGTTCCGGGCGTTCATCCCGAGCACCCCCGCGGCCCGCAGCGCCCGGACTCGCGACCGCCAGAACATGCGAGGTCCTCCGCTCAGTTCGACCCTGCCGGGGTAAGCACCAGTACCGGCCTCACCCCTTCGGTTCCGGGGCCGCGCCCGCCCCGACCGGCTTCCCGTTCGCCTCCGGCCCCTTCGCCTCGACCTTCGCGGCCGGCGGCGCTTCGTCCTGGAACTCGATCACGTCCCGGAACCGGTACAGTTCGGTGAGCCGGTACCCGGTGTACCGGCCGAGCAGGAGCAGCACGGCGAGCACGGCGCCGAGCGTCTCGGGGAACCGGAACACCCACCGGCCCACGGCGTCGGGGCTCAGGCACAGCGCCACCACGACCGCCACCATCACCGTCCCGAGGAGCGTGCGGAACGACGACCGCAGCCCGTCCTCGGCTTCGAGCGTCCAGAACCGCTCGACCATGTGCGTCAGGATGATGATCGGGAACAGCGCGAGGTAGCCCGTGAGGGCGACGCCGGCCCGCGCGGTCGCCCCGAGCACCAGGAGCAGGAACAGCACGATGAGCGTGAGCATCACGGCGGTCCGCGGAATCAGCAGCAGGTGGTACCGGTCGAGGAGCTTGCGGAACAGCCACCCGACGAGGACCGTGGCGGTGAAGATGCCGAGCCCCCACGGGAGGTTCCGCAGGTCGCGGAAGATGAGGCCCAGGAGCGCCGGGGTGAACACGCCGTAGGTCCGGGTGCCGATCAGCACGCGGAACACGCTGACGATGACCGTGGCCAGCGGGAGCAGCACGAGGAACTTCGCCAGGTGCTGCTCGGCCGGCGGCAGGCTGTTGAGCGACAAGGCCCGCCAGAACGCCTTCACCCGCGACTCGTCTTGGGGGGTGGTCGGCAGTTGCCGCGCGAACAGGGTGACCCGGGGCGGGGCGAGGGCGCTGGCGACGAGGCCGTCGCTGAGCCGCATCACGAGGTAGTTGGGGGGCCACTTCGCCGCCCCGAACTGGCCGAACGTCGGGCACGCCGGCACCCACTGCTCGCTCGCGCGGTCGCCGGGCTTCACCCACGCCTCGACCCACCGGTGCAGCACGGGCGGGGCGTTCGGGTTCAGCACGATGCCGACCACGACGCGGGCCGGGATTTCGCGGTTCCGGCACAGCGCCACGAGCAGCCGGCTCTTGCCGACATCGTCGCCCCCGTTGTCGCGGAGGCAGTCGAGGGCCGTCATCCCCGGCGTGTTCAGGTAGGGGAGGGCGGTGATGTACTCGTGGAACGCCCGGTACTGCTCGGCGGGGTCGGTGCCCGCGCCGCCCAGTTCGAGGGCTAGCGCCTCGATCTCGGGGCGGCGGCTCTGGATGCGGGGGGTGGGCCGGCGGGTCTTGCTCGGCCGGTCGGGCGGGTCGGCCTTCGGCGGGGCCGCGTCGAGCTGCTTGGTCCGCTGGGTCATGGGGTCGGTCGGGTGGTGCGCCCCGAGAACGACCTGGAACGTGTAGCTGAGCCGGTACCCCTTCTCGGGGTGCGCCCCGGGCCGGGCCTTCCAGGCGCTCTGCTCCTGCGGGCTCCGCGCCCCGGCGCGGCCCGCGGGCCGGGTCAGTTCGTCGCTCTTCCACGAGATGTCGGTGACGTGCTGGCGGCGGAAGTCCGGCGGCGAGTTCAGGATCAGCCGGGGCGTCTTCTTCGCGCCCTTCTCGGGCGGCAACTCGCCCCGCACCGAGATGGACACTTCCCACACCGACGCGCCGACCGGCCCGGCGTCCACGCCGCCGGTCTCCCGGCGCGTGACGAACACCGCAACCGACGCGACCATCAGCCCGAGCGCGGTCAGAGCCGTGAGGCGGGTACGCGACATCAACTCTCCGTCCTGGCAGCGTCGAATGTCACCGGCGGCGGCAAGGGCGAATCGAGAAATTCGCACGTAGCCTATTTACGAATCCGTTCAAGGGATGATACCATCTAGACTCCTGCCGGGACACCCGCCGTCGCCCGAGAATCCTCACTCTCCCCCCCCCTCCCGCCATGCGAATCCCCCTGGTAGCGAGTTGCCTCGCCGTCGCGCTGCTCGCGGCCCCCGCGGCCGCCGCCGACTCGACGCTGCCCACGTGGGCCACGAACCGCGACGAGCGGCTCCCCCAGGACCGCGCCCTGCACCTCGACTGGCTCGGCGTCGACGACTGGCAGGAGGCCGGGTTCAGCGGCAAGGGGGTGAAGATCCTGGTCCTCGACACCGGGTTCCGCGGGTACCGCGACTACCTCGGCAAGTCGCTCCCGGCGAACGTCGTCGCCCGGTCCGCCCGCAAGGACGGCAACCTGGAGCACAAGGACAGCCAGCACGGCGTCCTCGTCGCCGAGGTCGTCCACGCCATCGCCCCGGACGCCGAGATCCTCCTTTCGAACTGGGACACCGACAGCCCCGAGACGTTCCTCGACGCCGTGCGGTGGGCGAAGGACCAGGGCGCGAGGGTCATCACCTGCTCCGTCGTGATGCCGAGCTGGAGCGACGGCGAGGGCAACGGCCCGACGCACCGCAAGCTCTCGCAGCTCCTCGGCGACGGCACGAAGCCCGGCGACCCGCTGTTCTTCTCGTGCGCCGGCAACACCGCCCAGCGGCACTGGTCGGGCGTGTTCAGCCCCGCCGCCGACGGCTACCACCGGTGGACCAAGGACGTGACCGTGAACAACGTGTCCCCGTGGTACGACGGCCGCGTGTCGCTGGAAGTGTGCTGGTCCGACCCCGGTGCCCGGTACGAGATCGAGGTCATCGACCCGGCGACCGGCAAGCAGCCCGAGGGCGTGACGTACCGCCAGCAGACCGACCCGCCCGCGTCGGTGGCGCGGTTCGTGCCGAAGTCCGGCTCGGGGATCAGCTACGCCCTGCGGGTGAAGCAACTGAGCGGCAAGCCGGGCAAGTTCCACCTGAACTCGCTCGCGGCGTACCTCAGCGAAGTGAAGCTGGCCGGGAGCATCCCGTTCCCCGGCGACGGCCCCGAGGTGGTGACCGTCGGTGCGGTGGACGCGAGCTTCAAGCGGGCCTCGTTCAGCGCGTGCGGGCCGAACTCGGCCCAACCGAAGCCGGACGTGGTGGCCCCGATCCCGTTCGGGTCGTTCATGCGGTCGCGGCCGTTCAGCGGCACCTCGTGCGCCACCCCGCAGGCCGCCGCCGCCGCCGTCCTGTGCCTCTCGCGGAACTCCGACTGGACCGCGGCGCAGGCCCGCAAGTACATCACCGGCTGGGCACGCGATCTCGGGCCGAGCGGCCACGACTGCGAGACCGGCCACGGGCTCGTGTGGCTCCCGCACCTGGCCCCGGCACCGCGGGCGAAGTGAGCGGCTCAAAATACGAGGCACGAAATCCGAACACGGCTCTTTAGCCCTGTTCGGATTTCGTGCCTCGTGCTTCGTATTTATCAGGCGCGTCACCCCAGCAGCGCCTGAACCGGGCTCCCGGTGCTCAGGCGGAACGTGCGGCCGACTGGCCCGCGGAGCGTGCGCTCCCAGTTGATGCCGAGCGCCTTCAGCACCGTCGCATGCAGGTCCGCCACCGGCACCGGGTCCTTCGGCTTCTTCCTGCCCTCGGGGTCGCTCTCGCCGACCACGATTCCCCCGCGGACCCCGCCGCCGGCGATCGCCACCGCGAAGTTGTGCGGCCAGTGGTCGCGGCCGCCGACCGGGTTCACGACCGGCGTGCGGCCGAACTCGCCGACGCACAGCACCACCGTGTCCTTCAGCGTGTCACGCTTCTTGAGATCGCGAACGAGTGCCGCGAACGCCGGGTCGAGCACCGCGACGTTCTTCGCGCACAACTCGTGGTTCTTCGCGTGCGTGTCCCACCCGTCGAGCGTGACCTCGACGCACCGCACGCCGACGTCGAGCAGCCGCCGTGCGGCGAGGCACCCGCGGCCGAACGGCGTGTCGCCGTACTCCTTGCGGACCGCGGCCGGTTCCTTCGACACGTCGAACGCCTTGAGCTGGTCGGAACTCATCATGCGCCGGGCGCGCTCCATCGTGTCGCGGTGGCCGGTGTTGCCGACGCGCCCGCCGCGGCCCTGCGCGAACGCGCCTTCGACCACGTCGAGATCCTTGAGCCGGTCGGCGAACCGCTCGGCGGGCACGTTCGCCTTCACGTCGGGCACCGGGTCGGCCGGGTCGTACATCTTGAAGGCGTCGTACTCCGCACCTAGCACGCCGCCGCGGGCCGGCCACGGACCGGGGAGGATGCTGACGTGCCGCGGGATCTCGGTGTTCCCGGCGGGGAGGTCGTGGCACGCGATCGCCCCGAGCGACGGGAAGTTGACGGTCGGGTCGGGGCGGTTGCCAGTCTTAAGCGTGTAGGTGCCGCGCTCGTGGTCGCCCTCGAGGCTGGTGACCGACCGCACGAGGGCGACGTGTTCCATCTGGTCTCTGAGCTGCTCGAACCCGGCCGCGAGCTGGACGCCCTTCACGGACGTATCGAGAGCGAGCGACCCGCCGGCGATGTTGGTGCCGGGCTTCGGGTCGAACGTCTCGAGCTGGCTCGGCCCGCCGGCCATCCACAGGATGATGACGGACTTCGCCGGGGCCTTCTCGACCTCGGCCGACCGCGCCAGTGCGGTGCCGAGCCAGCCGAGGCCGCCCGCCGCGAGGAACGTGCGCCGCGTTGCGTGGGTGTTGCAGTCGAACTGGTGCATGGTGAAGCTCGGGGGCGTTCGCGCCGCCATCGTGAGGCGACGCGGAGGGAACTACCCTGCCCCGCACCGCCGGGTTTCGGTTCGTGTGCGTACAGCGCCGGCGGTGCTTTCGGTTTGTAGCCCCGGAGGGGCGACCGATGGTAGCCAGGGGTGGAGCGAGTCCGCGATCGCAACCCCTGGTCCTGGAGCGTCCGCCTCGGGACCAGGGGTTTGCCCGAAGCGGGCCGCACCCCTGGCTACATTCGGTCGCCGCATCAGCGGCTCAGGAGGGCGGTTACTCCTTGCCCAGCACCAGATCGACGACCCAGCAGCCGCGGACGTGCGGCCCCGGCCCGCGGCAGTGGTCGAGCACGTCGGCGCTGCCGCAACCGGCGTCCTGGAGTGCGTCGGCGAGGATCGGCATCGCGCCGAAGTCTCGCGATTCGTACATCCCCTGCGCCAGCGCGACCGCCGTTGACGTGCGCCACTTGGGGGCGAATGCGACGGGGCGGAGGGGGTTCCCGAAGATATCGCGGATGAGTTCGGCGTGGCTCGACCGTTCCCGCAGTTGGGGCTCGGTTAGTGCCACACCTTGAATCCATGCACCTCCAAATCGGCACACGTTCTCGGCCACGATCTCGGCAAATTTATAGGCTCTGCCAAAACCCCGAAAACGCCTTGAAAATCAGGGGGTGGCAGGAGGTTTTGGCAGAGCCTCTAAGCTCGACTGGTGCCGATTCTCAGCGGCCGTCCGTGGGTTAGCATGAGGGTTGCTGACGACCCCATGGCTCTCGCCCACGGACGGCCGCCATGATTCTACCACCCGAGGCCCACCCGCTGGTTCAGGTTCTGGCGCTGCACTTCACCAGCCCCACCTACCAACGTGCCTCCGCACTGCTGGCCGGGGCCATCCTCACGACCGGGCGACGAACCGCCGCCAACCTGCTGCGCACGCTCCGCCACCTGGCACCCG
>NZ_JBHYGG010000013.1:71726-81462 GCF_051859125.1 Gemmata sp. | reverse complement strand
CCGGGCGTGGGGGCCGCGTGCCCCCGGCGCCCGCCGCTCGGGCTCGGACCAGACGCGTCCCGCACCCGGGATACGCCTCAACCAGCCTCGGCGTCAGTCGCGCTTGCGGCCGCGGAAGTGGGTGTGGCACGCGACGCAGCTCACAGTCATGTCGAGGTACGCAAGGGTCGCCCCGTCGAGGTTCTTCGCCTTCGCCTTCTCGACCAGAGTCTCGGCGCTCCGCTGGAACACGCGGGCCTGCAACTCGTACTCCTCGGTCTTGTACGCCCGGAGGAACTCGGTCGCCTTGCTGATGCGGACCAGCGAGGCGGCGCTCTCCTCGATCGCCTTGAAGTCCTCCCTCGCCAGCGCCTCCAGCAGCGCCTGCGACCGCTTCAGCTTCACCTGCATCACCTGGGCCTCGTTGGGCAACTGCGGCGGGTCCTTCTTCGCGTCGCCGGCCTGCGGGGCCGCGCCGCGGCCGTGGCCGGTCGCCAGAGCGAACACGGTGGCGAGCGCGAGGGCGAGCGTTCGGGGGTGCATCATCGGCGGCTCCTGGACGGGCTCGGCGGGCCGGTGCGGCCGCGAGCGGGGGTGCCCAATGGCGGTTCGAAAGCGTTCCCCAGAGCCCACAGCGAAGCCCGTGCCGCGACGCTCCACCGGGCCGCGAACGCTCGCCGAGAATTTTCCGCGGCTAATTTGGACTTCTCGATCCTGATATGCATAATCGAGACGCGGCGGCCGCTGTGCGGTCGGCCGCTGGTTCCGCTCGGCCCACGAACCCGGGAGGTCTGCCGTGGAAGCGCTCGCGACTATCGGGATGGGGTTGGTCCTGGCCACCTGGCTGTACGGCGGCAGCGTACTCCTGTTCCGGCGGTCCCGGGCGGGGTGACGTTCGGCCCCGGCGGCCCTGGATTGCGCGGCGGGTTCGGCTACACCAACGGTGTCCGCACACACCGCCGGGGGCCGCCATGGCACGCGACGACGACGACGACCCGCTCGGCCCGGCGCGGCTGCTCCTGGTCACGGCCCTGCGGCTCGCGAACAAGGCGGCCGCGGCCGACGACCACAAGGGGTGCTACGAACTGCTGGCCTGCGCCGCCCGACTCGCCCGCAAGGTGAAGGGGCTGGGCGAGGTCGCCGACTTCCGGCTCGAACGCGCGCTCGACGAGGCGGAGAACGCCGGCGACCCCGAGGAGCAGGCCCAGGAGCTCCAGGGCGCGTTCGAGGGGCTGCTCGGCGACGACGACGACCCCGCCGAGGAGCCGGCGGTCCTCGCCGACCCGCTCGCGGCGGTGCAGGCGTTCATCGGCATGGCCATCTCCATCGGCGCGCCCGCGTACAACACCGGCGACCACCAGGGGTGCTACGACGTCTACGCCTGCACGGCGCGGATGGCCCTCGCGACGGTCCCGGCCGCCCCGCCCGAGGCGCGGGCCAAGCTGACCGAGGCGCTCGAACGGGCCGCGGCGCTCGACGACCCGAACGAGCAGGCGTGGGCGATGCGGAACGGGTTCGACGCGATCGGCGAGATGGGCGGCCCGGCGCTGAGCAACCGCGAGGTGCAACTGTACCTGTCGCTCGCGATCCGCCTCGGCGCGCCCGCGTACAACGCCGGCGACCACCGCGGGTGCTTCGAGACGTACGCGTGCGCCGCTCGGTTCCTCGTCAACGCCCAGGCGGTCCCGGACGCGACCAAGGAGGCGCTCCGGGCCGCACTGGAGCAGGCCAGCACGCTCCAGAACGTCACCCGCCAGGCGTGGGTGATGCGCGAGGCGTTCGACGCGCTGCTCCCCAAGGCCGCCGACCCCGGCGCGCCCGACCCGCAGGCGTAGCCCCTGCCCTTCCGCCCCGCACCACCAAGGAACTCACCGTGTCGCACACCCGCCGCTTCGCCGCGCTCGCACTGCTCGCGCTCGTTCTCGGTTCGGCCCGGACGGGGGCCGGCGACGCGAAGAAGCCCGCCGGGCACGCGAAGGAGCAGGAGGTCCTCACCCCGGCCGACATGAAGTGGCAGCCCGGCCCGTCGTCGCTCGCGAAGGGGGCCGAGGTGGTGGTGCTGGAGGGCGACCCGAGCAAGGACGGGCCGTTCGTGATCCGAATCAAGCTCCCGGACGGGTTCAAGGTGCCGCCGCACACGCACCCGAAGGACGAGCGCGTCACGGTCATCACGGGAACGCTGTACCTCGGGCACGGGGCGAAGTTCGACGAGAAGGCCGCGACCGCGATGCCGGCCGGCTCGTACGGCCGCACCGGGGCGGGGATGAAGCACTTCGGGTGGGTCAAGGGCGAGACGGTGCTGCAGCTCCACGGCACCGGCCCGTGGGCGGTCGAGTACGTGAACCCGGAAGACGACCCCCGCTCGAAGAAGTGACCGCCGGCCAGGCGTACGCATTCGGGTCCGCGGCCCGCCAGGCCGCGCGCATGCGCGCCAGTGCTGCGCGCCAGAACCGCAAGAGGTCGTACCCGCCGGCCCGGAGCGCGCGGCGGTGGCCGAGCCAGACCGCCAGCGTGACCCCGGTGAACAGCACGCGGTCCGCGGCGGCCGTCGCCCACCGCAGCGGCCGCGCCCGGCCCCGGCGCAGCACCGCCAAGCGCTCGCACTGGAAGCGAATGTGCGGCACCTCGTCGGCCAGGATCTGCCGGCACACGGTGCGGAGCACCGGCGACCGCGTCGCCCGGCGAACCGCGGCGTAGTACAGCATCGCGTGCGCCTCGACCACGACGACCACCGCGGCCCACACCTCCATCCGCGGCAGCGCGTACCGGAACGCCCGGAACAGCGCGTCGCCCCAGTCCCACGTCTTCACTGGCACGCCCGCGAGTTCGAGGAACCGCCCGAGGTCGCGGCCGTGCCGCTGCTCTTCCGCGATGAACAGCCGAACAGCGGCGGGGAAGTCGGGGTCGCCGACCCGCTCCGCGTAGCCCGCGGCCGCCGCGAGCAGGTGCCGGCCGTCGGACGTCTCACCGAGTTGCCAGGCGGCCAGCGACCCGGCGACCGCGTCCCGCTCCGCGTCCGTCACCCCGGCCCCGGCTCCCCACGGGACCGGCAACAGCCGCCGGGCGTTCGCCTCGAAGTACGCGACCCACTCGCGGGAACTCCGCACCTCCGGGCGCCCCGCCGGGTCGGGCTCGTGGCCGTTCATGCGCACTCCAGTTGCTGGAACAAATGACTTTGCAATGCAAAGTAAAAGGCCCGAGAACTGGCGGGGCGACGCGCCCCGCCGTTGCACTTCGGTTCACGCGAGTCCGGGCCGCGGCTTCCCCTTCGCGGCGGCCGGCTCGTCCGCGGCCGCGTCGCGCAGCACCCGTTCGAGTTGCCCGAGGTACTCGCGGAACCGCGTCCGCCCCGCGGCGGTCAGCTTGCACCTCGTGTGCGGCCGGCGACCGACGAACGCCTTGGTCACCTCCACCAGCCCCTCGGAGGCCAGCACGTCCAGGTGGCGGCTGAGGTTGCCGTCGGTGAGGGCACACAGCCGGATCAGGTCGGTGAACCCGAGCCCGTCACGGTGCGTGACGAGCGCGGTCAGGATGCCGAGCCGGGCCTTCTCGTGGAGCACGCGGTCCAGCCCCTCGTAGGCGAACCGCCCGTCGGTTGCGTCACTCATCGCCCGCCCCCTCGTTCCGGTCGGCACCCCGCCACAGGGCGAACGAGCAGGCGAGGTGCCCGGCCCCGAACACCGTCCCCACCTCCCAGCCGTTCGGGGGCGCGCCCGGCACCCACCGGACCGCCAGCGCCGCCCCGGCCGCGACGTACCCGAGTGAGACGCGCCGGATGCCGCGGGGCAGGTGCGGCGACGCGGCGAGCAGCCCGAGGCCGAAGGTGGCGGCCCACACGCCCGGGAGCAGGCCGACCAGGTCCGGCGCCCGGGCCACCGCCGCGGTGACCGCCGCCCCGGTCAGCACGCACGGCAGGAACTGGAGGACCATTTGCCGGGTGCGGCGGCGGGCGAACCCGTCCTCGCGGGTCGCGTAGGCCTGCGCCGCGGCGGCCGTGCCGGTGAGCGCCCCGGCCGCGGCGACGGCGACCCAGAACCACACGAACCCGGCCCCCTCCGCCGCCCCCGGCACCGCGGGCTGGGCCGCCGCGGCGCCGAGCGCGAGCAGGCCGATGGCCGCGACCGCGGGGACCCGGAACCCGTGGTACACCTCGGCCCGCGACAGGTGGTTGTGGATCTGATCGAGCCGGTCGAGTGCGTCGCGGACGTGCATACCCGTTCCCCCGGCCGAGCGGTGCCAGGAGAGTATACTTTGCAACGCAAAGCAAAGTCAAGGGGCGGCTACTCGCTGATCTCGCAGTTCGGGCGGGCCTTCAGGAACTCGTCGAGGCCCGGGCGGGTCACCGCCGCGCCGCCGATGTACAGCGAGGTGAGGTTCGGTAAGGCGGCCAGTTCGCGCAGGCCCGCGTCGGTGACCCGCGTCTCGCGGACGGCCAGCGTCTTGAGGTCCTTGAAGTGCAGCACCTCGCGCATCCCGGCGTCGGTCACCTGCGTCTTCGACAGGTTCAGCGACACGAGGTGCGTGAGCGCCGTGAGTTCCCTGAGGTCGGCGTCGGTGCAGGCGGTTGCCCGCAGGTGGACGCCGACGACGGGCGCGCCGGGGAGCCGGTCGTCGCGGGTCGCGATCCCGCCCAACTTCCGCACGTGCGCCTCGGCCCGGTCCTCGGGGGCGCGCGAGCACCCGCCGGACGCACCGACGAGCGCGACGAGCGCGACGAGCAGCAGGGGCCGCGTCATAAATGGCCCTCGAACAAGGAGCCGGTTCAGTTCAGAGTCACGAGGCGGCGGCCGGTCTGCCACCGCTTGCCGACGGGCCGGTCGCGGACCACCTCGTTGTACAGCGTGTCGCGCTCGACTGGCACCCGGCCCGCCTCCTCGATCAGCCGGCGGAGGTCGGCAACGGTCATCTCCTGCGGCGAGTCGCTGCCGGCCGCGTGGTAGATCTTCTCGTGGACGACGGTGCCGTCGATGTCGTCGGCCCCCCAGCTCTGGGCCACCTGCGCGACCTTCGCCGTCAGCATCTGCCAGTACGCCTTGATGTGCGGGAAGTTGTCGAGCATGAGCCGCGAGACGGCCATCACCTTCAGGTCCATCACCCCCGACGGCTTCGCGATGCCCTCGCCGAGCGGGTTGTTCGACGGGTGGAACGCGAGCGGGATGAACGTCTGGAACCCGCCCGTCTCGTCCTGGAGCCCGCGGAGCCGGAGCAGGTGGTCGATGCGGTGCTCGGGCCGCTCGATGTGGCCGTACAGCATGGTCGCGTTCGACCTGCCGCCCAGCTCGTGCCAGGTGCGGTGGACGCCGAGCCACTGGTCCGCGTCGGCCTTGTAGTCGCAGATCTTCGACCGCACCTCGGGGTGGAAGATCTCGGCCCCGCCGCCCGGCAGGCTCCCCAGGCCGGCGTCGCGCATCTCCGCGAGCAGCTCGCGGGTGGGGCGCTTCGTGAGCTTCTCGAACCAGTCCCACTCGACCGCGGTCCACGCCTTGAGGTGCAGGTCCGGGAACTCGCGGTGGATGTTGGCGATGATGCCGAGGTACCACTCGTACGGCAACTGGTGGTGCAGCCCGCCGACGACGTGCAGCTCGGTGCAGCCCCGCTCGGTGGCCTCGCGGGCGCGGCCGAGGATCTGCTCGTCGGTCATCACGTAGGCGGTCGGCCCCTTCAGGTCGGACCGGAACGAGCAGAACGCGCACCGGTACACGCACACGTTGGTCGGGTTCAGGTGCGTGTTGACGTTGTAGAACGTGACGTTGCCGTTCTTGCGCTCGCGGACGAGGTTGGCCAGTTCGCCGAGGGTGAACAGGTCGGGCGTGGCCTCGAGCGCGAGGCCGTCGTCGAACGTGAGGCGCTCGCCCGCGTGGACCTTGTCGCGGATCGCGGCGAGCTTCGGGTCGGTGGGAGCGGTCATCGGTCGTGCCCCTGCGTGGCCGGCGGAACCCGGCCTGTTGTATTTCCCCACCCGGTGAACCGCAATCGGCCCGCCGGGCGCAACCCGCGGCGGGTCCGGCTGGCGCGCTGTTGGGCCTTGCACATCGGCGGGTTCCCTGAATGATAAGGGGCAACCGCTTCCCCGTGGATGGCCGATGAACCCAGACGACCCGAACCCCGTCCGCCCGCCGTCCGGAACCGTCGGTCCCGAGCCGCCCCCGCCCGAGCCCCCCCCGGACACCGGCACCCTCGCGGCCCCCGGGGGCGGCCCCGTGTTCGGCCGCCCCGATCCCGTCGCGCCCGTCGCGGCGGGCGCGCACCCCTCCACCGGCACGTTCGTGCCCCAGGAGGGCACGGTCGCCGCGCCGTCGGGGGCACCGGCGGTGGGCGCGCCGCCGGCCCCCGGCGAGCGGTTCCCGCCCGGCACCCTTCTGTCCGGCCGGTACCGGATCGTCTCGGTGCTCGGCAAGGGGGGCATGGGCGAGGTGTACCGGGCCGACGACCTCACGCTCGCCCAGCCCGTCGCCCTGAAGTTCCTCCCCTCGTTCTTCTCCGCCGACCCGGCACGGCTCGACGGGCTCCGCAAGGAGGTCGCCGCGGCCCGCCGGGTGTCGCACCCGAACGTGTGCCGCGTCTACGACATCGCGGACCACCAGGGGCAGCCGTACCTGACGATGGAGTTCATCGACGGCGAGGACCTGGCGTCGCTGCTCAAGCGCGTGGGCCGGCTGTCCGAGGAGAAGGCCCTCGAGGTGTCGCGGCAGATCTGCGGGGCGCTCGGGGCGGTCCACGACCAGGGGCTGCTGCACCGGGACCTGAAGCCGGCGAACATCATGCTCGACGGCCGGGGCCGGGTCCGCCTCACGGACTTCGGGCTGGCCGCGGCCGAGAAGACCATCACCGGGATCGAGGTCCGGTTCGGCACCCCCACGTACATGGCCCCCGAACAGGCCGCGGGCCGGGAGGTCACGGAGCGGAGCGACGTCTACGCGCTCGGGCTCATCATGTACGAGCTGTTCACCGGCCGCCGGGCGTACCGCGACGCGCGGCGGGACGCGGCCCCGCCCACCCCGTCGTCGGTGATCACGGGGCTGAACCCGGCGGTCGAGCAGGTCATCACCCGGTGCCTGGACCCGGACCCGGCCCGCCGGCCCCAGTCGACCGTCATGGTTCTGGCCGGGCTCCCGGGCGGCGACCCGCTGGCCGAGGCCCTGGCCGCGGGGGTGACCCCGTCGCCCGAGATCGTGGCCGCCGCCGGGGTCAAGGGCACCCTGAAGCGGGCGCACGGGCTGGCACTGCTCGCCGCCACGGTGGTGTGCCTGCTCGCGTTCCTGGCGCTGTACGACCGGGTGATGCTGGTCGGGATGGTCCGGCTCCCGGAGCCCACCGACGCGCTGGCCCGCCGCGCCCGCGACGTGTTCCAGTTGGCCGGGCTCGAGGACCGGTCCGACGCCTTCGGGTACGACCACGACCAGCAGTTCCTGCACTACACCGGGTTCGACCCGGACGACCTGTCCGGGTGGCCGGAGTGGGTCCACAAGCGGCCGGTCGCGCCGATCTACTTCTGGTGCCGGCAGTCGCCGACGGCGTTCGCCCCGGACCTGTTCTACCCCTACGCCGGGTCGCTGGAGCCCCCGCGGGTGTCGTGGAGCGACCCCAACGCCCTGACCCCCGGCATGGCGTCGGTGAAGGTGGACGTGAGGGGCCGGCTGATCGCGTTCGTGTCCACCCCGCCGGACCTGGACCGGGACGCCTCGGCCGCCCTCCCGCCCCCCCCGGTGCTCGTGTGGCGGCAGTGGTTCCACAAGGCCGAGTTCGACTTCCTGCGGTTCAGCGAGGCCCGCCCGGAGCACATCCCGCCGGTGTACGCCGACACCCGGTACGCCTGGACCGGGACGACGGCCCGCCCAGAGGACCTGCCGGTCCGCATCGAGGCGGGGACGTTCCGCGGGCGGATCGTGTGGTTCCAGGTGGTCGCGCCGTGGACCCGGCGGGACAGCGGGGACCCGACCGAGGGGGTGCAGGACCAGGGGGCCGCGGTCTCGCAGTTCGAGCTGTTCGTGCCGCTCCTCATCGCCACGTTCGTGCTCGGCCCGCTGCACCTGAGGCGGGGCCAGGCCGACGCGACCGGCGCGTTCCGGCTCGGGGCCCTGGTGTTCGTGATCCAGATGAGCGTGTGGGTGTGCGAGACCCGGCACCAGGTCCAGGGGTACGCCGAGTTCCGCCTGGAGGTCCGGGGCCTGGTCCTCGGGCTCGGGTTCGCGCTGTACTGGGCGGCGCTGATCGCCGGCGCGTACCTGGCCCTGGAGCCCCTGGTCCGCCGGTGGTGGCCCGAGGCGGTCATCTCCTGGACCCGGCTCCTCGCCGGGCGGTGGCGGGACCCGCTCGTGGGCCGGGACCTGCTCATCGGGGTCCTCGGGGCGCTCGTGGCGACCGTGGCCGCGATGATCGGGAACCAGCTCCCGCACTGGCTCGGGGAGCCGGCCGCGGTCCCGTGGTGGGACTGGTGGGTGCCCAACACGCGGGTCCCCGGGTACTGGACCGGGAACCTGCTCATCACCCTCGTGTACGCGTTCCGCACGGCGTTCTTCTACAACCTGCTGCTCCTGCTCCTGCTCCGGCAGGCGCTCGGCCGCCCGGTCCTCTACGGCGGCGCGTTCGTGCTCATCTGGACGCTCCTGAAGGCCCACGACCAGCGGCTCCTGAACCCCGACTGCCCCGGCGGGTGGCTGTCGGCGACCCTGGCCCTCGTGTTCCTCGCCGTGGGCAGCGCCATCATGCTCGGGCTGCTCATCCGGTACGGGGCGCTGGCCGTCATCGTGGCCGCGTTCGTCATGAACGTGCTGTGGTACCCGATGCCCATGGACATCGATTCCGGGATCTCACACAGCGGGGTGCTCATCCTCATCATTGTCCTTGCGATGGCGGCCTTCGGGTGCCACACCGCCACCCGCCACCGGGCCGACGCGGGGGACTGAGCGGGCGGCGCCGGGGGCCGGTTGGTCCGGTTGCGCGGGCGGGGGCCCGGCCGGCCCCCGCCGTTTGCCCCCGCGGGGGATCAACTTGGCGAATCGACCCGGCCGATAACCCCGGCAGAACCACTCCGTTCTGTATCACCCGGTGAAGGCCACACGCCATGTCCCAGTTGAGCGAGACCGTCGCCGAGAAGCTCGAGCCCGCCGCCGCGGCCGAGTTGACCCGCGTCCTGGACCTGCAGGCCCGGTGGGAGAACATGCGGGGCGCCCCGGGCGGCGCGCCCGGGTTCTCGACCCCCGACCTGCACGGCCGCCAGAAGGCCTATGACGCCTTCCGCACCCGCCTCGCGGCCTACACCGCGAGGCACGCCGCCCCGCACCTCCCCGAGGTGACCCTCAACACGCCCGAGCGGGTGGGCATGTGGTGCCGGGCCGCACGGGCGGTGCTGCGGCGGGCCGGGCAGGAGCCGGTCGAGTACCCGGCCCACCTGATCGCCAAGGCCCACCGCCTCGCCGACAAGGTCGCGGCCCGGCTCGGCAAGCCCCCGGCCGACCGCGAGGCGGCCGCGACCACCCTCGCCGCCGCGGTCCGCAACCTCGACGCGGTCGTCGAGTGGTGCGACCAGCTCGCCGGCCCGTCGCTCAAGCTCGCCGGGGCGCCGCGGATCGCCGGGAAGATCACCCCGGCCGAGCCCCGGGCCGAGGCCGCCTGAGCCAAAAACCGACCGTCTCGCGGTTCGGGTTCAAGTTTCAAACTTGCTGATTGGCGTCGGGGGGGGGGGGACCCCGCCCCCCCCCCCGCCCGGCCCCCCCCCGCGCCCCCCGGCCCCACCCCCCCGAGGCAGCGCGTGGCC
>NZ_JBHYGG010000013.1:58937-71716 GCF_051859125.1 Gemmata sp. | reverse complement strand
CCCGTCCCCGCGCGCCGGGCCACTTCCACACGTTCCGGTAGGGGGGGGCGGGGCGCAGCTCGGCCCCCCCCCCGCCGCGCTTCCCCCACCGGCGACGCCGGTCACCTCCGCCCGTAGGATGCGAGTGCCCGCACACTCGGCCGGGCATTACCCCTCGCCCCCGCATCCGGAGACGCCACAATGAACCGCCGCGAACTGCTCCGCGCCACCGCCGGTGCCGCCGCCCTTCTGGCCGTTCCCGCCGCCGCCCGCTCGCAGGAGAAGCCCAAGGGCTTCACCCTCCCCAAGCTCCCGTACCCCCCCGAGGCGCTCGAGCCGAGCATCGACGCCGAGACGATGACCATCCACCACGACAAGCACCACCAGGCGTACGTCGACAACCTGAACAAGGCGCTGGCCGACCAGCCCGAGTGGCTCGCCAAGCCGATCGAGGAGGTGGTGGCGAACTACAAGAAGCTCCCCGAGGCGGTCCAGCCCGCGGTGCGGAACAACGGCGGCGGGCACCTGAACCACTCGTGGTTCTGGCAGATGATGGCCAAGCCCGGAACCGGGGGCGAGCCGAAGGGCGAGCTGCTCAAGGCCATCGAGGCGAGCTTCGGCACCCTCGACGGGTTCAAGAAGGAGTTCACCAACGCCGCGCTGACGCAGTTCGGCAGCGGGTGGGCGTGGCTCGTCGTCGGCAAGGAGAAGCCGCTGGCCGTGGCGAAGACCGCGAACCAGGACAACCCGATCACCGACGGCGGCAGGCCGGTCCTCGGCATCGACGTGTGGGAGCACGCCTACTACCTGAAGTACCGCAACCTGCGGGCGAAGTACGTCGAGGCGTGGTTCGCGGTCGTGAACTGGAACTTCGTATCCGAGCTGTACGCCAAGAAGTGACGCCCATCGGGCCACGGGGCTCGCCACGATCGTGTCCGGCGCGACAACCGCGAGCGGCACCGCACGGGTGACTCGACGCCCGTGGTGCCCGAGCCGGTCCCCTCCGCTGCCGCGACCGGCCCGGCAACCGCGACCTCCACTGCCACGGGGCGGGCAAATCGGCGGCGAACGTAGTTCCTCACACCCGGACCCGGCAGCGGCCCCGCGCGCGACCGGGTCAAGCGTCCGGTGGCGGCACGCCGCCGGCTGCACAAGCGGTTGATTGAATTCGTTCGCGCCCCGGCCGATTGTGCCCTATGCTTGGATTGAACCAAATGACAGGCATCCCTTCCCGCCGCCGCTCGGGACCGGTGGACGTCGGGGGTGCGGACCCGGCGGCGGGCCAGAACCGCTCTCGGCCGCCTCGGCGTCAGCGCCACGGCGAACGTGCTCGTCCGTTCGTGCGGTTCGTCTGTTCGCGGGCCCTGCCAGCGGAACCGGCCTTCCTTGAGTTGCTTCCCGCCCGGCGCCGGGCGCTGCGAGCGAGCCCGGGACCAACTTGCCCGAAATCATCGGACGTCGCGGCCGGAGCCGCTTCGGGCGGAGCGGCCGCGACGTCCCCGATTCGGTCGGCGTGACGACCCGGACCTCCGAGCCGTATTCTCGATGGGCTCTGCCCGGCAGAGTGGACCAACATATGCGCGGCTTCGCACAGAGCATCGTCGAGACGGTCCGCCACCCGCTCCTGGTCCTCGACCAGGAGCTGCGCGTGCGCGGGGCGAACGCCGCCTTCTACCGCACCTTCGGCGTCGCACCGGCGGAGACCGAGGGCCGCCTGATGTACGAACTCGGTGGCGGCCAGTGGGACATCCCGTGGCTGCGGCGGGTGCTCGACGCGGTCACCCGGGACGGCAGCTCGTTCCAGGACTTTGAGGTCGAGCACGACTTTCCGCACGTTGGCGTGAAGGTCATGGTGCTCGACGCCCACCACGTCGCCGACGACGTCACCGGCACCCCGATGGTCCTGCTGGCCATCGAGGACGTGACCGAGCGGGTCCGGGCACGGGAGGAATTGCACCGGCTCAACCGGGGCCTCGAGGACCGGGTGGCCCAGCGGACGGCCCAGCTCGAAGCGGCGACCAAGGAGATGGAGGCGTTCTCCTACAGCGTCTCGCACGACCTGCGGGCGCCCCTGCGGGCCCTCGACGGGTTCAGCGACGAGCTGCTGCGGAGCTACCCCGGCAAGGTACTCGACGACCGCGGCCAGCACTACCTGCGGCGGCTGCGGTCGGGGACTCAGCGGATGGGCCAGCTCATCGACGACATGCTCCTGCTCTCCCGGCTCAACCGCGGCGAGTTGAGGCGGGAGGGCGTCGATCTGACCGCCGTGGCCGGCGAGGTGGCGGCCGAACTGAGGGCCCGCGAGCCGGCGCGGCAGGTGACGTTCGACATCGAGCCGGGCCTGTCCGCCGCGGGGGACGCCGGGCTGTTGCGGGTGGCCCTCGAGAACCTGCTCGGGAACGCCTGGAAGTTCACCTCGAAGGCGCCCGCCGCCACCGTCGCGGTCGGCCGGACCGCGACCGCGAACGGGCCGGCGTTCTTCGTCCGGGACGACGGGGCCGGGTTCGACATGGCCCACGCCGACAAGCTGTTCGGGGCGTTCCAGCGCCTGCACTCGGAGCGGGAGTTCCCGGGCAACGGGGTCGGCCTCGCCATCGTCCAGCGGGCCGTCAACCGCCACGGCGGGCGGGTCTGGGCCGAAGGCCGGCCCGGCGCGGGGGCGACGTTCTACTTCACGATACCGGAGGGGGAGTCGCCGTGAGCGAGAAGATCATCCTGCTGGTGGAGGACAACCAGGACGACGAGGAACTGGCCGTACTCGCCTTCGAGCGGAGCCGCATCGCCAACCGGATGGTCGTCGTCCGGGACGGCCAGGAGGCGCTCGACTACTTCTTCGGCACCGCGGCGAACGGCGGGCGGGACGCGGGGGTCCCGCCGCAGTTGGTCCTGCTGGACCTGAAGCTGCCCAAGGTGAGCGGCCTGGAGGTGCTGCGGCGGCTGCGGGCCGACCCGCGGACCCGCCGCCTGCCGGTCGTCGTCCTCACCTCATCGAAGGAGGAGCAGGACCTGCTCGAGAGCTACGACTGCGGGGCCAACAGCTACGTCCGCAAGCCGGTCGAGTTCGCCCGGTTCGCCGAGGCCATCCAGCAGCTCCAGATGTACTGGCTGGTCCTCAACGAACAGCCGTCGGCCGGGAAGTGACCACGATGCCTGTTCCCGTGCGGATCCTGATCGTCGAGAACTCGGCGGACGACGCCGAGTTGGCCCAGCTCGAACTCGCGCGCGGCGGGATCGCCGCGGATGCGCGGCGGGTCGAGTCGGCCGCCGCGAACTGGTGGCCGAGATCCAGAAGGCGGGCGACCGGGCCCCGTCCGGGAGACCGACGGCGCCGCGGAGCGCCCTGCCGAAAGGTACCGAGACGGTGCTGCTGGTCGAGGACGAGGACGCGGTGCGGGCGCTCGGCCGGCACGTCCTGCGGCTGTGCGGGTACGCCGTCCTGGAGGCCGCGCCGGGACTCGGGGGCCGACTGTGGCAGGGGCGGCGGTTGTCCGGCGCGACCCGATCCGCCGGGTCGTCTCTCAGACCAAAACCCAGGGACCAGAGGCCAGAACCCCAAAGGACCGAAGAGGCAGAAGACGGACTGGCCTTGTGGTCCTCTTCTGATCTCGGTCATTTTGGGGTTCTGGCCTCTGGCAGATCATCAGGCCTCGTGGTGTCCCCACGTCACTTCTTCGCGTCGGCAGCGTCGGGGTACTGCAGCTTGCGATCGGGGTCGAGGAACCGGGCGTGCAGCGCGGTCCCGGCCCCGCCCGACTTCACTGCGATCGTGACGGTGTGCTTGCCGGGCGTCAGCGCCACGTCGTACCCGTCCTGGTCCGGCCGCAGTTGCTTGCCGGTCCCCTTCCCGGCCCCGACCGCCTTGCCGTCGACCCGCACCTCGTAATCGGTGGTCGAACCGACGAGCAGCTTCGTCTTCAGGTCGGCCGTTGCCGAGACCTCGGCCTCGACGATGGCCGGTGCGCCCTTCGTGTCGGGCAGCACGAGCCGGCCCGGCACGCCGACCGAGAGCTTCTCGCCATTCACCGTGACGTCGGTGAGGAACGGACTCGCCATGACGTACCGCACCATGTCGCGGAAGTTCTGCGGGGTCATGTTGTACCCGAGACCTTCCGGCATGAGCGACTTCTCGGACACCCGCACCGCTTCGGCCAGGTCGTCCTTCTTGATCGTCTTGAACGCGGCCCCTTCGAGCTTCAGCGTGATCGTCTTCTCGTCCTCCTCGGCGAGCAGCCCCTGGAACACGGTGTCGTCGAGGAGCCGGGCGGTGCGGACGAAGTACGGCGCGCCGATGACGCGGTTCGGGTCGATCACGTTCACCAGGATGTACTCGATGTCGCGGGCGGCCCCTTCGAGCGGCGGCCCGACCTCGACCCCGCGGCCCTCGAACTTGTGGCACTTCCCGCAGATGCTGTCGAACACCACCTTGCCCCGCGCGAACGACGCCGGGGCCTCGTAGAGCGACTCGCGGGTCTTGTCGATGAGCTTGTTCAACTCGTCGGGCGTCGGGCGGGCGCGGCCCCACGCCTTGGCGATGAGCCCTTCGAGGTCCTTGTCCTTGAACGTCTGGATGCGGAGGATGACGTTGTCGGTCACCTCGCCGCGGTCGATCTTCTTGGACACCATCGCTTCGAGCAGTTCCTTCGCGGAGTGCTTGTGGCTCGCGAGCGTGTTTATGAGGTCGGGCCGCACGGCCTTCGGGATCGTGGCCCAGTTCGCGACCAGCACCCCCGGGATCTCCTTCTGGTCGAACGCCGCGAGCGCACGGGCTGCCTCGTTCCCGAGCCCCGCACGTTCGTCGGACAGGAGCCCGATCAGCAGCTTCACGGCCTCGGCCGGCTTGAGCGTCGCGAGCTGCCGCACGGCCTCGGCGCGCGCCTCGGTCGGGAGCGTGGCGTTCGCGGCCGCGTCGAGGGCGCGCTTGACGGCGGCCGGGTCGCGGAAGCTCACCGAGAGCTTGTTCGCGAGTGCGACGACCTTCGGGTTGTTCTCCTTGTCGATCTCGGCCTTCAGAGCGGCCCAGCCCTCGGGCGCGTTGATCGTGCGGCCCTGCATCGCGAGCGCGAGCCCGTCGAGCGCCTTCTCGCGACTCGCGGCGTCCTTCAACTTCGCGACAAACCCGACGCACTGCTTGATGCTCTCGGGCGTGTCGAGCGCGACGAGCCGCCGCATCACCTTCGGCACGATCTGGTCGCGAACGAAGATGTTGGTCGGTGCTTGCTCCGCGAGCCACGTGAGTTCGGTATCGACCGAGCCTCGACCGCCCGCGAGCGGTTCATCGGCGCTATCGTTCTTGGTGTCCGCTCCCTTGCGGTCGCGGCCCGCCTTCGTCAGCGACTTCTCGTAGGCGAGCCACACGAGTTGCGGGATGACCGGGTCTTTTGCATCGTCCTTGTGCGCGAGAAGCGCGCGAAGCAGCGGCGTCACGTCGTGCTTGTCGGCGAGGCGAACGGCAGCGGAGGCAAGTTCGCGACGAACGGTTGCCCGTGCTTCTGACTTCGCGAGATCAGTCAGACTGTGCACGGTTCGCTCAGTTCGCTGCGCCGCGCTCGAGCCGTCACGGACTTGCGCCGCCCGTACGGCCTCAGATTGGTTAAATTCGCTAAGCGGGATCTCGTCTTTCACACCCAACGACAAGGCGGTGAGTGCGCGGCTGGCCTGGACGTCGCCTCTCTTGACCAACTCCATAAGGTCGGCCGTCACCTTCTTGTCGGCGAGTTCATGGAGAAGTCGCAGAGCAGTCCGAGCAATGAACGGGTTCTTTGATAGCGCGGCGGTGCCGGCCAACTCCAAACGGCTGAGTGCGCTCATATCTTTCAGTCTTGCCGTCTCAGTCCCCTTGAGCTGGATGCGGTAGACGCGGCCGCGGGAGTAGTCCCAGTCGTCGGGGTTGGTCTGGTGGCACGGGTTCTGGTCGTGCCAGTCGATGACGTAGATGTCGCCGGCAGGCCCCCACCGCAGGTTGATCGGGCGGAAGTTCTTGTCGCCGCTCTGGAGGAAGTCGTCGGCCCGGCTCGCGGTGTAGGTGCTGCCGTTGGGCTTGAGCACGTTCTGCTTCAGGCTGCACCCGTGGATGCTCCCGAAGATCACGCTGTTGCGGTACTTCTCGGGCATGTGCGGCGCGTCGAGCGAGATCAGCCCGGCGTGCGCCCAGCCGCTCTCCTTGTGGAACGTGTGGTCGCAGATCTCGTTGATGTACCCGTAGACGTGCGAGTTGTAGCTCGTGCCGGCCTGCCGCTTGTACACGCCGCCCGGCACGACGTGAAACAGGTGCGGGATCACGCAGCACGCGACGATGAACTGCCCGTCGGTGTTCCGCCAGTCCATGCCCCACGGGTTGCTCGTCCCCTCGGCGAAGATCTCGAACTTCTTCTGCGTCGGGTGGTACCGCCACACGGCGGCGTTCATGCGGGTCTCCGGGCCGTCGAGTGGCTTCACGTTCGACTGCGTGAACACGCCGTGGAGCCCGTAGAGCCAGCCGTCCGGCCCCCACTGGAACGTGTTCAGCGTCTCGTGCGTGTCCTGGCTGCCGAAGCCCTTCAACAGCACCTCGAACTTGCCGGCCTTGTCACCCTTGTTCTCGATGAACCACAGGTACGGTGCGGCCCCGACGAACACGCCGCCGTGCCCGACCTCGATGCCGGTGCAGAGGTCGAACGCGCCCAGACCCGCGTTCGCCCGCTCCTCGGGGACCGGGAAGTCCTTGCCCTCGGCGAACACGGTGCGCTTGTCGCACACGCCGTCGCCGTCGGTGTCCTCGAGGATCACGATGCGGTCCCGCGGGGCCTTGCCCTTGGGCGTGCGCTTCGGGTACTCGAAGCACTCGACGACCCACAGCCGGCCCTTCTCGTCGATGGTGAACGCGACCGGGTTGACGACCTGCGGCTCGGCGGCGAACAGCTTCACCTCGAACTCGTCGGGCACCTTCATCTTGGCCAGCGACTCGGCGGGCGTGAGGTACGGCTGGCCCGACGGCTTGCGGCTGTCGAACCCGAACTCCTTCTGTGCGAGGGCCGGGGCCGCGAGCAGCAGCGTGCCGGCGAGTGCGAGGGGGAGACGCATGAGTGGTCCTGGGAGCGGGGAGACCTGGTGTGTCCTGGGAGATGTTACGGCCGCGGGCGGGGAGATGCAAACCGTTACGCGCTGTTGGTCGCCGGGTCCGGGTGCGTCCGTACAATTGCCCACGCGGGAGCCGACCCACGCGGCCGCGGAGCGCTTGCGAGTACATGCCGATCGTCCTGTCCCTCACCGGCCACCTCCCGCTCGGCGACCGCCGCCTGTCGCGCTCCGAGGCGCGGGACTGGCTGGCGCGGGCCGCGGTGTGGTTCGAGGGCGTCGGCGACGCGGTCCTCGACGCCCGGCTGATGCGCGACGCGGACGAGCGGCCGGTGCTGCTCGTGGACCTGCACCCGGTCGCGGCGCCGGTCGAGGTGCGGCTCGGCGGGTCCGGGAAGCTCCAGGTCGCGGCCGCCACCACCCCCGCCGGGCCGGGCTACCACCAGCACCTCTGCGACCTGCTCCACCAGCTCGCCGCGGACTTCGACTTCGACTGGGACCTCGCGCACTGCACCGACCCGACGCACTACTTCGACAGCGGCAGCCCGACCGGCGTGGAGCAGCAGTTCCTCCGGTGGCTCGCCGGGGCGTGCGCCAGGCGGCCCGGGTCGGTGGGGCTCCCCGCGGGGCACGGGTTCACGTTCCCCGGCGAGGTGCTGACGCCCCTCGGGCCGCGGACGCGGGCGTGGGCCGCCGCGGTCGTCGAGGAGCCGCACCGCGGCGGCGACTTCTTCGCGTGGTGGGCCCCCGACCTCGACGCCGCGTTCTACCGGAACCGCGCCACCGCCCGGTTGTGGTGCGAGTTCCCGTGGCGCGCCCCGCTGACCGACGCCGAGGGCGAGGTCGCCGACCAGATCGCCAACGACCTCGCGACCGCGTTCAAGCTCGACCCGGGCGGCGACCTGCCGTGGACCGAGTGGCTCGAACTCCTCGACGCGATCCAGGCCGACGCCCGCGGCGAGCAGTTCTGCGTGACCCCGACCGACACCGTGCTGAGCGTGGAACTCTGGAAGCGGACCGGGCCGGTGCCGCGGGCCGACGGGCCGCGGGTCGGCTACCGCCGGTCCCCGGTGCGGGCGGCGCTCGACGGCGGGTGGAGCGTGCAGGTGCCCGGCGGGTTCGCCCGCGAGTGGGACGCCGACCGCAACTGGACCGCGTGGGACCGCACCCGCACCGTGTGGTTCCGCCGCGTCGGGTTCACCAAGCCCGACGGCTCGTCGCCGACCGCCCTCGAAGCGCTGGAGGTCGGCCGCAAGAGCCTGCCCGAGGGCGACCCGGTGCCGCCGCTGGAGGTCGGCGAGGTCCGCGGGGCGGGCGTGTTCGGCCCGGTCGAGGAGGACGGCCGCACGGTCTGGAGGCTCAGTGGCGTCGCCGGCGTGGGCGGGCAACTCGCGGTGTGCAACGTGTACGCCGAATCCGCCGCCGACCGCGACTGGGCCGTGCAGACGTGGCTCACCCTTCGCCACAGCCAGGGGACGTGAGGTACTTGGCGAGCCGGGAGCGTCAGCGACCGGAGTCTTGCGTTTCACGTTCCTCCGGTCGCTGACGCTCCCGGCTCGCCAATCACACCCACTTCGCCGCCCAGCCGCCGAACAGGATCGCGGCCTTGCGCCACTTCGGAACGCGCACGCGGCCCGACAGCACGTCGAACCCGCGGCGCTCGATCTCGGTCAGCAGCCCGCGGTACGTCCCGCACATCACGCGAAAAATCGCGCGGCCCTCGGTCGTGAGCAGGGCGGCGAGCGGCTCGGCCCGGTGGTAGTACTCCCACGCGCGAGCGGCCTGGAACCGCATCATCTCGCGGAACGCCTCGCTCCTCGCGTCCCACGTTCCGGGCGAGCACCCGAAGCGCGCCAACTCTTCGAGCGGCAGGTACACGCGGCCGTTGGCGGCGTCCTCGCCGAGGTCGCGGAGGATGTTGGTGAGCTGGAACGCGATCCCCGCGGCCTCGGCCGGCACGAGGGTTTGCTCGAAGGTAACGCCGGGCCGCACGCCCCACACCCGAACGCACGCGAGCCCGACCGCGGACGCCACGCGGTAGCAGTACGGGTACAGGTCGGCGAACGCCGCGTACCGCACCGGCTCCAGGTCGGCTTCGACGCCGTCGATCACGTCGTTCAGGTACCGCACCGGGACGCCGTACCGGTGGACCGTGTCGGCGAGTGCGGGGAGCACCGGGTGCGTGAACCGGCCCTCCAGCGCGTCGGCGAGGCCGACGCGCCACGCCGCGAGGTGGTCGCGCTTCGAGGCGACGGGGCCGGGCTCGTCGGCGAGGTCGTCGGTGATTCGCATGAAGGCGTACAGCGCGTCCATCGCCCGGCGCTTGGCCGGGGGCAGGAGGCGGAACGCGAGCGGGAACGAGCTATTGGCACGGGCGGTGACGGCGCGGCACACCGCGAACGACCGTTCGCGGTCGGGCGCGGCGAGCGGGGGGCGCACGCCCCCCGGGTGAACTGGGGTCGCGACGGGGTCGGTCACTGGCCGAGGTTCACGCGGACCCGCTGGCCGACGCGGAGCGGGGGCTTGCCGGCCGGGGCCGGGTCGCTGACCTCGACGACCGCCTCCAGCACGCGGGTGTCGCTCGGGATGAGCCCCTCGCTCCGCTTCGGGAGGAACGTGCCGCCGACCCGCTTCACGACGCCCTTGTAAGTGAGCTTCGGGTCGGCGTTGTCGTAAATGGTGACCTCGCGGCCGATGAGTTCGGTCGACACGCGGTGGGCGAAGTCGGCCTCGACCTCGGCCCGCACGACCCGCGCGCCGGCCGGGATGAGCCACAGGGCCGGGTCGCGGGTGCTGATGCCGATGGTCGCGCCGGGGCTGATCTTCACCTGCTCGACGGTCCCGGGGGTCCGCGCCTTCACGGTACACAGGTCGATGGCCGCCTGGGCCTTGTCCACCTCGGCCTCGGCCTGCATCACCCCGGCCTCGGCCTGCTTGACGTGGACCTGCGGGTCCGCGGCCTTGAGGGCCGCCAGTTCGGCCCCCTTGATGGCGTGCTCGTTCTTGGCGACGAGCCAGTCGACGTTCGCCTTGTACAGGTCGGCGTTGCTGCCGAGCCGGGCCGGCCACTCGCCCTCGGGGATCTTCTCGGCCTTGTAGTTCTTCTCCAGGTTCCCCTTGATGAGGTTGTACAGGTCGCCCTGCGACTTCATCTTGTCGCCGGCCGCCTCGACCACTTGCTTGAGAATGTCCACCTTCTTCCCGTGCTGCCGGGCGCCCTCCTGGGCCTCGGCGACCTTGGTCCGCTGCACGGCGACGGCGGCGTTGGCCCGCTCCAGGTCGCGCTTCAGGATCGTCGTGTCGAAGGCGTACAGTTTGTCGCCGGCCTTCACGTCCTGGCCGTCCTTGACGAACACCTCGGAGACGACGCCCGATTGTAGGACGGTCGGGAGCCCGTAGGTGACCGGGGGCGGGTCGCTGTCCACGGTCCCGAGCGTGATCGGGCCGCCGGCCCTCGTGCCGGCGGGGGCGGGGTTGGCCGACTTCGGGTCGCCGGCCGGTTGCGTGCCGTTGTTGGCGAGCGCGCCGGCCCCGACGAGCGTGCCCACGAGCAGGACCACGCCCAGGACGAACGCCACCGGCTGTAAGCGTCGAAGCCATTTCATGGCGGGCTCCTTCGTTGGGCGAGGGGCGGCCGCGGGGCCGCCCGGTGCGTCACTTCTTGTGGTCGAGCGGGCGGCGTTCCAGGTAGCCGTCTTCCAGGTGGTAGTACACGTCCACGAACGGCAGGAGCCGGCTGTCGTGCGACACGACCAGGATCGACGCCCGGCGCTCGTGGGCCGCGTCCCGCAGCAACTCGATCACCTTCTGTCCGTTCTCCCAGTCGAGGGCGCTGGTCGGCTCGTCGGCGAACACGAAGTTCGGGTTCTTCACCAGGGCGCGGGCGATCGCCACCCGCTGCTTCTCGCCGCCGGACAGTTGCGCCGGCTTCTTGTGCTTGTTCTTCTCCAGGCCGAGCTTGTCGAGCATCTCGTCGGCCCGGTGCCGGGCGTCGCCGCTGCCGAGGTTCGCGCCCCACTTCAACACGATCTCGAGCTGCTGCCGGGCCGTGAGCGCGGGGAACAGGTTGTACCCCTGGAACACGAACCCGGTGTGCCGGCGGCGGTACTCCTCGCGCTCCTTGGGGGTGAGCTGCCACACCTCCCGGAGCCGCCCCTCGTCCTCGGCGAGCACCTGCCCGCTGTCCGGTTCCAGCAGCCCCGAGAGCACCGCGAGCAGCGTCGACTTCCCGGACCCGCTCGGCCCCATGAGGAGCACCAGTTCGCCCGGGAACAGGTCGATCGTGACCTCGTGCAGCGTCGTCCGCAGGGTCGCGCCGTCCCCGTAGGTCTTGACGAGGTTGACCCCTCGGAGTGACGGCGCGGTCTTCGTGGCGGTCGCGGGCATCTCGGGGAACTCGACCTTTGGTGGCACGGGCCTCTGGCCCGTGAGGGGGCGGCGCGGGCCAGAGGCCCGTGCCGCCGATCCAACTACCGCAACAGGTTCATCGGCTCGATCTGCTTGACCGACCGCAGCGCGAGCGTGCCGGCGATCAGCGCCATGCCGACGGTGATGGTCGCGGTGCCCGCGAGGATCTCCCACCGCATGTCGACGTCGGTGTTGAACTGCATGGCGAGTGCCCGGAGCACGAGGCACACCGGGTACGCGAGGGCGATGCCGATGATCCCGACCCAGAACGACTGCGTGATGACCATGAGCGAGATCCGCCACCGCGGGATGCCCAGCGCGAGCAGGATGGCGAACTCCTTCGCGTTCGCGGCGGTCGCGGAGTACAGCGTCTGGGCCGTGATGACGGCCCCGACGATGAGCCCGAGGAGCGCCGCGTACCCGATCGCCAGCCCGGCCTTGGTGCGGGTGAGCCAGTACATCCGCGACTGGTACGAGAAGTCCTCGGCGGTGTACGCGATCATGTCGCCGGGGTACTGCGCCCGCAGCTCGTCCGCGACCTGCTTCGCCCGGGCCGGGGAGTCGCACCGGGCCAGCAGGTAGGTGACGTGGTCCGGCGGGAGCATCGGCCCCATGAGCTGCCGGGCCGTGTGGAGCGAGCAGAACACCCACGGGGCGGCGAGGCTCTTGAGCCCCTTCACGGTGCCGACCAGGTGGACCCGCTTGCCGTTGATCTTCGGCTCGCCGTCCGGGCTGTTGAGCGCCAGCCGCTTCACGTCCGACTCGTCCACGACGATCGCGTACGGCATGGTGAGCGCCTCGCGCTGCTCCTTGGTGAGGAGCGTGGCGGCCCCGGCGGTGCCGTCGTCGAGGAGGCTACCGAGGAGGAAGCACAGCTCGGTGCCGCCGGTCGGCTTGGAGAAGTTCGCGAAGTTCGAGATGTACTGCTCGGGCATCCGCACGCCGTCGAGCCCGGCGAGCCGCGTCATGTACGAGTTCGGGATCGGCTTCCCGAGGTCCACGCTCGACACGGCGGTCGAGCCGACCCACAGGTCGGCGGTCGTGTTGTCGATCGGGATCGACGTGATCTTGAACAGCCCCAGGAGCAGCCCGCACTGCAGCGCGATGAGGACCGCCGAGAACGTGACCGCGAGCACGCCCGAGGCGTAGCGGGTGCGTTCGTGCCAGAGGGTTTGGAGGGCGTAACTCATCGCGGTGGACAGTGGGGAGTGGTCAGTGGACGGTTAACAACCCGGATCGTTCTCGGCTCCGACGAAGTTCCCAAGGCTCCCGAGGCAGTGTGCTCGTTCGGCTGCCCGGTCGGAATCGTTCGCCTCACGCGGGCCGCCACGGAGGGCGGC
>NZ_JBHYGG010000013.1:0-58927 GCF_051859125.1 Gemmata sp. | reverse complement strand
GCCCCCCCGGGTGGGCGCCCCCAAAACACCACCCGCTACACCACCGGATCGGGCCGCCCCCGGGGGCGGCCCGCCAACCTCCTCCGGCGGGCGTGTCCGGCTGCACTTTTCTGTCCTCTGCCCACTCTTCACTGCCCACTCTGGGGCAGGTCGCACAGCCCGCCGCCGAGGTACAGGTGGTGCCACAGTTGCGTCGCGGTCACGGCGGTGAGGCCCATCTCCAGGCTCGTGCGGCCGAGGCCGCGGCCGGGCCGCGACAGTTGGTCGCGGGCCCTCGCGACCGCGGCGGCGTCGAAGTACCCCGTCCTCGCCAGCGACTCGGGCGACAACACCTGATCGATCCAGCCCCCGCCGGGGGCCGTGCCGCGGTTCGCGCTCGACCACGTGTCCATCGGGGCGCGGAACATCTTCTTCCGCCGCCACGCGACCTCTTTCGGGAGCCACCGCTCCGCGACCAGCCGCTCGACGAACTTGTCCCTCATCACCCCCCGGAGCTTCCACCGCGGGTGCAGGTTCGCCATGTACGAAACAACGTCCTCGTCGAGGAACGCGTACCGGCCCTCGACCGAGCTGTGCATCCCGATCCGGTCGCCCTTGCTCGCGAGCAGGTGCCCGGGGAGCATGATCCGCGCCCCGAAGTACATCTGCCGGTGGAACGGGTGCCAGCGGTTCAGGTCCGGCGACAGCTCAACGTCGTCGAGCGCCGGCCGGCCCAGGATGGTATCACGGGCGGCCCCGGCGAAGAACCGCAATTTGTTCGTGCTCATGACGCCGTACAGGTCGGTCCACCCGTTGTGGCCGCCCATGTCGCGCTGCGTGCGGCGGTACGCCGAGTACGGGAACGACGGCGTGCCGGTCGCCGCGAGGAACAGCTTCCGCAGCGCGTACCCGAGCGGGACCCCCGGGATCTTGTCGGCCCAGCCCGCGAGCTTGTTGATCTTGAACCACGAGTACCCGCCGAGCCACTCGTCGGCCCCCTCGCCGGTCAGCACCACCTTGTACCCGTGCTGGTGGACCGACCGGGCCAGGTGCAGGAGCCCGAGGCACGACGTGTCGACCACCGGGAACTCGGCCGCCCGGATGAGTTCGGGGTACCCGGTGCGGAGCGTGTCGTGGCCGCAGTCGACCACGACCGGGTCGCACCCGAGGTGCCGCGCCGTCTGGAGCGCCTCCGACGCCTCGTCCATCCCCTTCGACTTCACGGACACGGTGAACGTCGGGATCGGCCGGCCGAGCGCCTTGTTGGCCATCGCGACAATGAGGCTCGAGTCGACGCCGCCGCTCAGGTAGGACACGACCGGCACGTCGGCCCGGAGCCGCCGCTGCACGGCCTGGAACAGCACCTGCTCGAACCCGTCCACGACCTTCTTCTCGTCGGCCCCGTAGTCCTCGTGCCCGTTATCGGGGTACGTCACCTGCCAATAGGTCTTTTGGGTGGTCGCCTGCTCGGCGGTTGTTTCGGAGCCGAGCTTGAAGTGCAGGTAGCGGCCGGGGACGAGGCACTTGATGCCGTCGAACACGGTCGTCGGGCCGGGCATCGCGAAGAACGAGAAGACGTGGTTCAGCCCCTGCAAGTCGGCCTTGCGCTCGACCATGCCGGACGCGAACAGCGCCTTCATTTCCGACGCGAACAGGAGCCAGGTGGTGCCGTCGCGCTTCACGACCGTGTAGAAGAGCGGGCAGATGCCGGCCCGGTCGCGGGCGAGGACGACCTCGTTCGTGCGGCTGTCCCAGATGCAGTACGCGAACTGCCCGCGGACCTGCTCGAACATCTTCTCCCGATACTCTTCCCACAGGTGCGGGAGGAGTTCGGTGTCGGTGTGCGTGCGGAAGACGTGGCCCTTGGCTTCGAGCTGCGGCTTCTTCTCGGGGTAGTCGTACAGTTCGCCGTTGAAGACGGTCCAGACGGTGCGGTCTTCGTTCGAGATGGGCTGCTTGCCGTCGGCGAGGCCGACGATCGAGAGCCGGCGGTTGGCGAGGTGCAGGCCGGGGCGCTCGAGGAACCCGTCCTCGTCGGGACCGCGGTGGTAAATGGCCTGCGCCATCGCGGGCACCACGCCGACCGGCGCTTCCCGCTGGCCACTCAGGTCGAACATCCCCGCGATTCCGCACATCCTAAGCGACCGTTGGTTGTTGGTTGTCGTGATGCCTTGGCGAGCCGGGAGCGTGAGCGACCGGAGTCTTCGGATCCCGCTTCGTCCGGTCGCTCACGCTCCCGGCTCGCCTCGGTCAACGTGCTGTTCGCGTCTCGCGTAGTTCCACACCTTGCGCTGCATGAAGAACCGGACGCCGCGGGGGAACATGCGGCGGCCGAACCACACCCACCACGACGCGGTGCCGCACGCCTTCTCGGCCCGGTTCGTCTGAAGGCTGCGGACGACGGAATCGGCGACTTCCTCGGGCGGTTGCGCGCCGTCGAAGTCGAGGTAGATCTTGCCGTCGTTCCGCACCATGTGGCGGTTCAGGTCGTCGCTGCGGACCACGCCCGGCAGAACCAGCAGCACGTCGATGCCGTACCGGGCGAACTCGCCGCGGAGCGCTTCCGTGAGCCCGACGAAGGCGTGCTTGCTCGCGCAGTGCTCGGACATCGACGGGATGCCCCACCGGCCGCAGATGCTCGCCACGTTCACCACCGCCGGCCGCCAGCCGTCACGTGCCGTCGCGCTCGTGAGCAGGTGCGGGTGGCACGCCCGGATCATCTCGGCCTGGGCGAAGAAGTTCACCTCCATCGACCGCCGCACGACCTCCTCCGTCGAGGTCGCGAACTCGCCGAAGCTGCCGACGCCGGCGCAGTTCACCAGCACGTCGAGGCCGCCGAACCGCCCCACCACGTCAGCGACGAGCGTCTCGCGGTCCGCGGGGCTCGTCAGGTCGGCCGGGAACCCCTCGGCCTCGGCCCCGTGCGCCCGGCACGTGCCGACGATCTTCGCCAGTTCATCGACCGAGCGCGACGTCAGGGCGAGTCTTGCGCCGAGCTTCGCGAGCCGTTCGGCGGTGCGCCGGCCGATGCCCCGCGAGGCCCCGGTCACCAGCACCACCCGTCCCCGCAGTTCGCGCCGCATCACCATCACCTTTCATCGGTCCGGGGGCAACCGCAGAACCGCCCCGCCGAGGAATTTTATGCCCGGGGGTCCGCTTTACCAGCAGTGCCCCCGCCGCAATCGGTCGTAATTTGTTGCGGGGTAGGACAATCGGTACTCTTTCGCCGCCCCCGCGACGGTTCCTATAACACCCCCGTGCGGGCGACGCGCCTGCGCCTCACAGAGCAGGAGTCGAAATGGGTTACGACTACGTCATTGGGGCGGCCCTGGGGGCCGCGGTCGCGGTGTTCCTGTTCGGGTTCGCGATCGTCGTCCGGTCCGGGAACCTCGCCGGGGCGTTCGAGGGTATGGCGATCGCCGGCCGCGCCCGTCGCGACGCCGCGTTCAAGGCGAAGCTCGACGCGATCATGGCCGGCGGCGACGTGAAGCCGACCGCGCCCGTCGCGCCGCCGAAGCCGGCCGCCCCGCCGCCCCCGCCCAAGCCGAGCGGCGCGCCCCTGCGGATGCTCGCGCTGCTCCAGGCCGAGGCCCGGCTCCTCGACTTCCTCATGGAAGACATTAGCGGCGCCCAGGACGCCCAGATCGGCCAGGCCGTGCGCGAGATCCACAAGAAGGCCCAGGGGGCGATCAAGCGGCACGCCGTCATCGAGCAGGTGCTCCCCGGCGACGAAGGCGACACCACGACCGTGCCGAAGGGGTTCGACCCGAGCGCGATCCGCGTCATCGGGAACGTGGCCGGGAGCCCGCCGTTCACCGGTGCGATCAACCACCCGGGCTGGCGCGTGGTGGAGTTGAAACTGGCCCCGCCGCCCGAGGGGGCCGACGAGTTCGTACTGCAACCGGCCGAGGTGCAGATCGGTTAAGAACGCGACCCGGAAACGAAGCGACCCCCAACACCCGTCGGGGGTCGCACGGTCCGATCGGCTCGCGATCAGACGAGCGGGATCGTGGTCCGGACGCCGAGCGGGTGCGTGAGTTCGAGTTCGGTCGCGGTTGCGCTGGCCCCGAGGAGGCTGTAGCGCATGAACCGGCCGTCGCGGTCGCACTTCACCAGACCGGCCGCCCGCATCACCCCCAGGTGGTGCGAAACGTTCACGACCTCGGACTTGCACGCCTTGGCCAGTTCCGTGACCGTCTTCTCGCCGATCGCAAGCGTGCGGATGATGGTCAGGCGGGTCGGCTCGCCGATCGCTGCGAGCCAGTCGGCCTCGGACCGGAGTTCTTCGACGGATCGTTTCATGGGTAGTCGTGCGGAGGGGGTTGGGGCGGTGGGCGTAAGTCCAACACTTCTATCATAGCACGGTGGACAACACTGGGCAGAATAATCAATTAGAACCCGCGGACGTCGGGGAAAGCCCGACGCGCGAAAACCCGGAGCGGTGCTCCGGGTTCGTGTGGGGACAGGCGCGCTCGCCGCATCACTCGCTGCGGCCGTCGAACAACGGGGTGATGACGCGGCCGCGGTTGAGTTGCACCGGGCGGTTCAACCGGTCGCGGACCTCGGCCGTCGGGTCCACGCCCAGGACCGAGTACACCGTCGCGCCGATGTCGTCCGGCGAGTACGGCGTCGTCACCGGGTACCCGCCCGACTTGTCGCTCCGGCCGATCACCTGCCCCGGCCGCACTCCGGCCCCGGCGAACAGCCCGCAGAAGCACGAAGCCCAGTGGTCGCGGCCGGCGGTCTTGCTGTCCACCTTCGGCGTGCGGCCGAACTCGCCCAGCACCATCACCAGCGTGTCGTCGAGCATCCCGCGGTCGCCGAGGTCGTCGATCAGCGCCGCCACGCCGCGGTCGGTGGGCGGGAGCAGTTCGTCCTTCATCCGCTTGAAGTTGTTCCCGTGCGTGTCCCAGTTCTGCACGCGGCCCATGTTCGCCTGCACCACCGGCACCCCGGCCTCGACGAGCCGCCGGGCCATCAGGATCGACTGTCCGAAAGCGTGCCGGCCGTACTTGTCGCGGACCGCCGCGGGCTCGCGGTCGATCTCGAAGGCCCGCGCGACCGCCCCCGAGGTCAGCACCGAGACGGCCTGGTGCTGCTGGTCGCTGAGCTTCTTCGTCTCGGCGCTCTCGGCGAGCCACCGCTGCTGGGCGTTCACCGCGTCGAGGAGCGCGACGCGGTCCCTGAGTTGGTCGACGTCCATCCCCGCGGCCGGGCGGAGGTTGTCGATGCGGAAGTCGGGCTTGTTCGGGTCAGCCGTCACCTGCATCGGGTCGTGATTCGGCCCGAGGAACCCCGCGTACTGCCCCGGCCACAGGAGCGGCCCCTCCTGGAGGTACGTCGGCAGGTTCACGCCACCGGGCGTGCCCTCGGGCGGCTTGTGGAAGTAGCTCCGGCCGGCGGCGTAGTTCGGGAAGTCGTCGCGGCTCGCGACCTTGTCGAAGAACGCGCCCGGCTGCTGGTGCCCGGTGAGGACGTGGTGCGTGGCGACGAGGTGATTGTTCTCCCGGTGCGCCAGCGACCGCACGACGGCGAACTTGTCGCTCCGGGCCGCGAGCTTCGGCATCGCCTCGCAGGCGAGCAGCCCGGGGGTCCTGGTCTGGATCGCACCGAGTTCGCCGCGGATCTCGGCCGGCGCGTCGGGCTTCGGGTCCCAGGTTTCGAGGTGGCTCGCCGCGCCCGTCAGGAAGACGATGATGAGCGACTTCGGCTTCTTCCGCGGCGCGGCCGTAGCGGCGTTCGCGAGCCCGAGGCCGAGGAGCCCGGAGTAGCCGACCTGGAGCAGTTCGCGGCGGGTGACGCCGATCGTGTGGCGGTGGGGCGCGGTCATGGCGGCGTGGTCCTCGGAACGAGGAGTGGCGGGGGGATGCCTGGCGGGTACTGACATTAGAGCCGGGAACCACGACGCGGGCAACGGGAAACAGCAAAGTGCCGTGGATTGGGGCCGTGGCCGGGCGAACCCTGAGCGCCCGCGAGGGGGTGCGCCATTTGTGGCCGGCACTCGTGGGGGATCGAACGCGCCAGGGATCGTGGCGAGCCGGGAGCGTCAGCGACCGGAGTTCTTGGTGAGCGCGCACCTCCGGTCGCTGACGCTCCCGGCTCGCCGTGCGGCTGGGTTTCTCGACCGCTGACTGGTCCGGGCGACCACGAGCGCAACTTCAAAAGCGCCAGCGAGGGGTGAGGCGCACCCCCTCGCTGGCGCTCAGGGTTCGCCCGGCCACTGCCCGCTCGGTCGGCAGCGCCGGCACCACGGGGGCAAGCCCCGTGGCTCGAAAGGCGACAAATGAAACGAGCCACGAGGTTGCCCCCGTGGCTCGCGCGCGTGCCGGGCGTCGCCGGTCACTCGGCCGAGATGGTCTCGCCGCCGTTACGGGTGACGATCGAGATCAGCGCCCGGATGTCGGTGTTCTGGCGGAGGAACCGGACCGACCCGTCGCAGAACAGGGCGTTCACGCCGCCCGTGTGGAACCCGTAGATGTGGCCCGTGCCGTCCGTGTTGTAGTACGGGTGCGGGTACGTGGCCCCGAGGTCCTCACCGTTAGTCACGTTGATCGCACTGGTGCCCGGGAACGTCGTGCCCGTCGCGTCCGACCCGCGGAGGATGAACAGCTCGGACGCCGGGCGGCACCACCCGCCCCCGTTGACCCGCGAGGTCGCGGTCGCCGTCACCGCGAGCTTCCCGTTGCGGTAGATGTTCGGGCGGCCGGCCGACTCGGTCAGGTGCAGGGTGTTCGACAGCCCGTCGGTGAACGCGTTGAAGTTCAGCTTGGTGGTCTTCGAGATCGCCCCGTTGGTCGCGCTCCCGGACCCGGGCATGGCCGGGGAGACGAGGCTGGTGAGGGCGGGGTCCACGCCGTAGAAGCCCGAGTAGTCGCCGTTGGCCACGATGTTCGTCCAGCCCGTGTCCGGCGCGCCATCGACGATCGTCCCGTTCGGGGCCGACGGGCACTCGAACCCCTTGAGCCGGGTGCCGAACACGGTCGGCTGGGCGTGCCAGTTCGTGGTGAGGCTCACCTGGGAGAACAGCGGCCCCTGCTCGATGTACGGCAGCAGGTACGTCGCCCAGCGGACGCGGACGGTGCTCGTGGCGTCCGGGCGGATGTTGCTCGGCAGGCCGCCGTTCGGGTCGTGGTAGTTGTGCAGCGCCAGCCCGAGCTGCTTGAGGTTGTTCTGGCACTGGGCGCGGGCCGCGGCCTCGCGGACCTTCTGCACGGCTGGCAGCAAGAGCCCGATCAGGATCGCGATGATGGCGATCACGACGAGCAGTTCGATCAGCGTGAACCCGCGGCGGGTGCGGGCGAGGTGAAACCGGGTCATGGCTTGGGCTCCGTTTATCGGGTGTGTTGTGGGTGCGGGGTCGGGGACGGTCACTTCAACTCGATCGTCGCGAGGTCGGTCGGTGCGCTCTGCACCTGGGCCTTCAGGCCCGACGTTTCCGGCTTGCCGAACTTGGCGGCGAGGAAGTTCACCGGCGGGCCGTCCGGGTCGCCCCGCTTCACCGGCGACAGCCACCACTCGACGGTGACGGCGTAGTCGCCGGCCGCCGCGCCGTCGCCCGCCGACACGCTGGTGAGCTTGAACGTGCCGTCCGGGCCGACCGTCGCCCGCGGCTTCACCGCGTCCGGGGCCGCGCCGATCGGGTGGAACACCACCGTGGCGTGCTCGGCCGGCTTCCCGTTGACGAGCACCTTGCCGGTCACCGGGTACAGCGGCGTTTCCTTCTTGCCGCACCCGGCGGCAACCGTGGCAAGGGTCGCGGTGAGGAGCGCGAGCCCGAGCCGAGTTCGGAGAGATCCTGTGAGGGTCATGGGCCTATTGGGGTTTGGTGTGTGCGAGGGTCGGGGTCTGATCGAACATCCACCAGGGGCGGGGCACGTCGGCGGGGTCACGCGCCTTGACAAAGACCCCCCCGCGGGACCGCCCGCGGATCCCCGACGAGCATCGACTCGTCGTCCGGCGAAGCGATCACCCCGTACTCGGCACCGGGCATCCGCCCGGCCAGGAGCTGGAAGTAGCGATCAAACAAGCCACTCATTGCCGTCACCTCCGATGCACGACTAACATCATCGTTGAAGTCGTGTTGAGGAAGATATCGGCAGTTACACCACTTTGCAAGTAGAGAAACTCGTGTTTAACACAGATGTGACGCAAAACGAAATCAGCACGCTACTTGCGGTAGCGTGCTGATGCGGGTTGGCGAGAATATTGCGGTCAGATCGCGTAGTCGCCGTCGAAAATCTTCCCCGACTTCGGCGTGACGTACACCATCTCGGCCGGCTTCAGGGTGAGCAAGCGGTAGCGGTCGGGTGTTACGTCCACGGTTATGACGAGGCCGAAGTCCTCGGCCATGAGCCGCACCTTCACGACCGACCCGGCCGGGTTGATGTGCAGCACCTTGGCGAGCATGCAGTTGCCGCCCTCGGCGGTGCGGGAGATGTCGAGTTCGTGCGGGCGGATGTAGGCGTCGATCTTGCCGTTCTCACTCGCACTGAACAACTTCGTCGGAAGTTCGACCGTGCCCGACTTACCGAGCAGCGCCTTGCCGCCCTCGACGCGGACCGGCAGCTTGTTCACGTTGCCGAGGAAGTCCATGACGAACGCCGTGGCCGGGTGCTCGAACACCTCGATCGGCGTCCCGACCTGCTCGACCTTGCCCCGGTTCATCACGACGACCTGGTCGGCGACCTCGAACGCCTCCTCCTGGTCGTGGGTCACGAAGATGCTGGTGACGTGGAACTCGTCGTGGAACCGGCGGAGCCACGAGCGGAGTTCGGCCCGCACCTTGGCGTCGAGCGCGCCGAATGGCTCGTCGAGCAGCAGCACCTCGGGGTCCGGCGCGAGCGCCCGCACCAGCGCGATCCGCTGCCGCTGGCCCCCCGAGAGCTCCAGCGGGAAGTGCTTCGCCTTCTCCTCCAGCCGCACCAGCCGGAGCAGTTCCATGACCCGGTGTTGAACCTTGTCCTCGGGAGTCTTGCGGACCCGCAGGCCGAACGCGACGTTCTCGAACACCGACATGTGCTTGAACAGCGCGTAGTGCTGGAACACGAACCCGACCTTGCGGTCCTTCGCCGAGTAGCGGGTGACGTCGTCGTCCTTGAACAGCACGCTCCCCGCGTCGGGCACTTCGAGGCCCGCGATGATGCGGAGCAGCGTCGTCTTCCCGGACCCGGACGGCCCGAGCAGCGCGATCAGTTGCCCGGCCGGGCACTCGACGGAGACGTTGTCGAGGGCCACGAAGTCCCCGAATCGCTTGGAGACGTTTTGTGCGGTAATTGACATGGTGCGGGCCGGTGGACTGCACTGCGGGGTTAGATTCGGGCGGGCCGCGGTTCCGGACCCGCGGCAATGCTTTATCATTATCCCGGTCAAGTTGGTAGGGGAAGTCGCCGCCGCCCGTCGTGCGGGGCCGACATTGTCACCTCAGCGAGCGCCTCGATGTCGAAGAAGTCACGCGCCCGGCAACAACAAGCGGCCGCGGCGAGCGCCCCACCGGTCCCCGCGGCGCGAGGCCCCTGGAAGTGGCTCGGTCTGCTCGCAGTCGGCGCGCTCGTGGGCGGCGGCGCGTACTGGGCGGTGAACCCGGGCGGCCCTCGCGGCCCGCGGCCGCCGGGGATGGTCTGGATTCTGGGCGGCACGTTCACAATGGGGACGTCTGACACGAACCCGCACTTCATCGACGCCCGCCCCGAGCACGACGTTGAGATCGACGGCTTCTGGATGGACGAAACCGAGGTCACGAACGCGCAGTTCGAGGAGTTCGTGGCGGCGACCGGGTACGTCACCGTGGCCGAGCAGAAGCCGACGAAGGAGCAGATCATGGCGAACCTCCAGCCGGGTGTGCCGCCGCCGCCCGACGACAAGCTGGAGCCCGGCGCGCTCGTGTTCCGACAGCCGGACGACCCGATCCCGTGGGTCGACGAGATGAACTGGTGGGAGTGGCTCCCCGGCGCGAACTGGCGGCACCCCGAGGGGCCGGGCAGCGACATCGCCGACCGCATGAACCACCCGGTCGTTCACGTGTGTTGGAAGGACGCTGATGCGTACTGCAAGTGGGCCGGGAAGCGGCTCCCCACCGAGGCCGAGTGGGAGCGCGCGGCCCGCGGCGGCCTGGTCGGCAAGAGCTACGCCTGGGGCGACGAACTCCCCGGCGACGGCGGCACCTGGCGGTGCAACATCTGGCAGGGTCCGTCGCCGAAGACGAACACGAAGGCCGACGGGTACGTCCGCACCGCCCCGGTGAAGTCGTACCCTCCGAACGGGTACGGGCTGTACGACGTGGCGGGGAACGTGTGGGAGTGGTGCGGGGACTGGTACGCACCGGACTCCTACCGCACCGCCCCGCTCAAGAACCCGCAGGGACCGGCGTCGAGCTACGACCCGCGGGCACGCGAGAACGAGAACCCGTACGCGCCGAAGCGGGTGATGCGGGGCGGGTCGTTCCTGTGCAGCGACGGGTTCTGCTCGCGGTACAAGCCCTACGGCCGCGGCCAGGGCGACGTCGACACCGGCCAGTCGCACGTCGGCTTCCGCTGCGCCAAGGACGCGAAGTGAAGGGCCGTGCCCGCGGTCGTAATCGAACGTGATTGGCGGGCCGCCACGGAAGGCGGCCCCTACCAGAGGGGTCGCGTTAGGTTTGTAGGGGCCGCCCTCCGTGGCGGCCCGCGCCTGGGGATGCTCCCAGAATCGCGAGGCGTCACATTACCCCGAGTTCCTACCGACCGCCGACCCAGCGCGTCACCACCCGTAGGTAGTCGGCCCACAGTTCGGGCAGACAGGTGAGGCTCGGGATGTGGTTCACTTCGAGCAAGTACGGGCCGCTCGTCGGCGACACGATGTAATCGTTGGCGATCACGTCGAGCCCCAGGCCTCGCTGGATCGCTCGCGTGTCCTCGACGAGCGCCGGATCGGCCGGCACGAACTCGGCGCCGGCCCCGTGGACCGACTTGAGCCAGCCCGGCCCGGTCATGCGGATCTGCCGCGGTTCGTCCACGATCACCAACCGCACCGCCTCGCCTTCGACGAACGGCTCGAACAGCGTCGGCTCCTTCGCGACCCACGTTCCGGTGAACCGCTCCTTGTTCTCGCCGCAGTGCCAGTTCCCCCACTTCGCGACGCTCTCACCATCGGCCGCGTACTCGCCGTAGGTTGTGGCGAAGCCCCGCGGCGCGCCCGCGAACCGAGTGTGCCGCAGCGCCCGGACCAGGCACGGCACCCGCAGGCGGCAGTCCATCATCGCGACCGGGTTTGGGAAGCACGGCCCGCCCCACAGCGCGAGGCCGGCGAGGAAGTCGAGGTCGTGCTCGAAGATGCCGTGGAACACGACCCGCGACACCCGCAGGTAGCGGGCGCTGTCGGGCGACCTCGCGAAGAGCTGGCCGCGCTCGACCACGATCTTCGGGAGCATGTCGTGCGCGACGCACTCGAAGGGGAGCCGGGCGGCGAGGGTCGCGGCGTCCGGGGCGTCGAACCCGACGAGGAGGATGCGTTCGTCCATTACAAGAGCCTGCGGGGTGGAGGCCCCGGCGAGCCCGGGGCTGCCCGCTAGACAGGCAGCTTCTTCATCAGGTTCACCATCTCGACGGCGCACACGGCGGCCTCGAACCCCTTGTTGCCGGCCTTCGCCCCGGCCCGGTGGACCGCCTGCTCCAGCGTGTCGCACGTCAGCACGCCGAAGATCACCGGGATGCCGGCGGCGAGCCCCGCGTTCGCGATCCCGCTCGTCGCCGACCCCGCGACGTGGTCGTAGTGGTCCGTGTCGCCGCGGATCACGCACCCCAGGCAGATCACCGCCGCGTACTTCCCCGACGTGCCCAGCTTCTGCGCCACCACCGGGATCTCGAACGAGCCGGGCACCTTGACGATGTCGATGCGGTCCTCGGTGACGCCGTGCCGCTTCAGCGCGTCGAGCGCGCCGGCGGTGAGCTGCTCCACGATGACCGCGTTGAACCGGGCCGCCACCAGCACGAACCGCCCGGCCGGGGGGGAGAAGTCGCCTTCGTAGATCATGGACCGCTGCCTCGGAGTTTGTGTGGGGGTGTTGTACGCGGCGGGACCGCGAGGAGCAGCCCGAACCGCTCTCGACACGCCCCCGCGGCGCGGCTATCTCGCGGCCTCACGCTTGGAGGAGTCCCGGTATGCCGAACCTCGCCGTCCGGATCGCGGCCGCGGCCTGCGCCTGCCTCGCCCAGACCGGGTGCGTCACCGGCGAACTCGCGGCGCAGCGGAGCCTGTCGCCGGACCCGAGCAGCCCGAACTCGGCCAAGGTGAAGACGCCCGGGAACCCGAAGATCCCGATGGCGCACCTCGAAACGAGCCGGCGCGTCGAGCAACTCGGCAAGCAGATCCTCACGCAGAACCCGTTCACCGGCGTCGAGCCCGCGTTCGCCACCGCCGGCGTGCCCGAGACCGTGCTGTTCCACCGCGGCACGGAGATGATCGTCGTCAGCGAGGGGCTGGTGAAGAAGTGCAAGACCGACGCGGAACTCGCCGCGGTGCTCTGCACCGAGTTGGGCCAGATGGTCGCCGAGAAGCAGGGGCTGAAGCGGGCCGCGAAGGACCCGATCCCCGAGTCGGCGCTGCCCGGCGGCGCGTCGCCGGCGAGCGGCGCGCCGTCCGACCCGGGGCTCCAGGCGGAACTCGCGTTCCGCGAGCGGGGCCGGCCGCGCGCCCCGCGGGTGAGCGAGACCGAGACCGCCGCGAAGCTCTCGCGCGAGTTGCTCCGCGGTGCGGGGTTCGACCCGGCCGAGTTCGACCGCGTCGAGCCGCTCGTGCGTCAGTCGGACCGCGGCACCGCCCTCCGCAAGCAGATGAGCGACTCGGCCCCGCCCCCGAAGTGGGACCACTGATCGCCTGAAACCACCTCGCGCCGGTGCCGTCATCCCTCGGGAACAATCCCCGAGGCACCGGTGACGCGCACGCCCCCTTCCCTCCTCCGTGCCGCCGGCTGGTGCGGCGCGACCGCGCTCGGTGCGGCGCTCCTGTGGCCGCTCGCGGGCCTTGTGGCGTGGCTCGCCCTCGGCCAGTCTCCCGATCTCAGGGGCGTGGACGTCCGCGGACTCGCGCTGATCGGCGCGTTCTTCGGGGCCGCCGCGGGTGCCGTCGCCGCACCGCTCGTCCTGCGCCCGCGACGCGCCGCCGCGGTGTTCTGGGTGCCCGCCCTCGCAGTGGCGAGTGGTGTCGGAAGCGGCGCGGCCGGAGCGGCCTGGGACATCGACGCCACCGGCGTCAGAGGTCTGCTGAGTTCGTCGCCGGGGTTCGGCCTCGGCGGCGCGCTCGCGGGCCTGGCGGGGTTCGTCTGGGCGCTCCGGTACCCGCGACCGTCGCTGTCCGCAGTGGCCTTCGACGATTCCGACGAGTTGGGGCAACCCGCACCTGCGGCTGCGACGACCATCGCACCACGCGGGCGGATCGGGTTGCTCAGTCTGGTGCGCCTCGTTCCGCTGATGGCATCGGCGGGGTGTTCGATGGCGCTCGCGGTCCGCGTGGGTGAATCGGACGGCGCTTCGGGAGTGCTGATCGGCGTGGTGGGCCTGTCGGTCGTGCTGACGCTGTGCGATCACGAGGAGCGGGTGCGGCGGTTGGAGCGCGAGGGGGAGTGGCGGGTCGTGATGAGGTGACTGTGCGGACGTCGAGCGATGCCCCCTCACCCGCCGCTCGAGGACTCGCGGCGACCTCTCCCCCGAGACCGGGGGCGAGGTGGGGCCTGTTGGCCTGATCCCGAGCTAGTCAGATCACATTGCTTGTGAGGAGCCCGGCGGCCCCACCTCGCCCCCGGTCTCGGGGGAGAGGTCGCGACCCGGCTTTGTGGGTCGCGGGTGAGGGGGCGCTGTGCTGCTCGGCACGACACCTCCGCATCGCTTACTTCACCGGCGTCACTCGGTGATCTTGAACGAGTCGAGGAAGGCGTCGGCGTCCTTGCCGCCCACGAAGTCCTTGGTGCCGATCACCATGACCTGGTAGAGCCGCTTGCCGGCGAGGTACACCCGCGCCCGGACGAGCCCGTCCTTCGCCGGCAGCGACGCCGAGAACTCACGCCCCGGGTACTTCTTGTCGAGCGTCACCTCTTTGCTCTCGACCAGCTTGCCCTTCACGTTCCCGACCGCGCCATCGCGCGCGCCGTCGAGCCGCTTCTGCGTCATCTCGGCCGTCTCGCCGTCGGGGATCGGCAGGTCGGCGATGCCTACGACGTACCCGCCCTCCTTCGCCCCCGAGACGTGCATCGTGAACTTGATGCCGTTGGTGGTCTGCGACTTCTCGTCGGGCTTCGCGGGGAACTTCGCCTTGAACTTCCCCTCCTTCGAGGTGAACGGCTCCGCGTCCTGGCCGACCGACGCGGCGGGCAGGGCGAGGGCGACGATCGACACAACCAGAGCGGCGCGTGCGGTGGTGAACACAGGTCGGTCCCGTGGAGGTGAGTGGGGGCCGCGCCGTTATACCCGCACGCGGCCGCCCGGACCAGCGCCCCCCTCACTTCCCGCCCGCGTCGACCGCGAAGTACGGGTCGGCGAAGTCGGTGCCGGTCTTGTCGGCGGTGCGGGCCGCGAAGACCTGCAGCCCGGGTGCGAGATCCGCGGGCAGTTTCACCTTCACCGACTTGGTCTGCTTCGCTCCCGCAGGGAACGTCACCGACTGGTCGGGGAACAGGCCGCGGCCCTGGAGAACGACCGTCGCGCCGGGGTCGTCGCGGCCCGACTCCGAGAGCGTCACTTGAAGCGTGATCTCGTCGCCCGGCTTCGCCCGCGTCAGCACCGGCTCGACGCTCACGCGGTGCGGGGTCCAGTCGCGCCGGTGGTCGCCGCTGACGCAGACCGCGTCGCACGCCTTCCCCGCGGCCTCGCCCCACTTCACGCGGCGGGCGTAGTCCTCCTTGCTGAAGGCGTACGGCCCGCCGTGCTCGGCGAGAATCCACTCGGGGGCGATGTCGAGCACCTTCGCGGCGCTCGTGCCGTAGGCCGCGGGCGAGCTGCGGTTCAGCCCCATCCACCCGCCGGTGCCGCTGAACTGGTCCTGGTGGAAGAAGTTGTCGGCCGTGAACACGCACCGCTTCCCGTCGATCGTCGCCTCGATGCCGCTCGTGAACCACGACTGGCCCGGCAGGTGGTGGAACTTGAACGTGTACCCGCCCCACGTCGCGCTCTCGCCGTCCTTCAGTTCCTTGGTGAACGCGATCGGTCGCTCGTCGAGGAACGGCGCCCGGAGCCGGAACGGCTCCTTGAGCGGCAGCGCGACGAGGTCGAGCGACCACACCTCCCGCGGCTCGCCGGTCTTCAGGACGTGGATGCCGTCGAAGTGGTCGTAGTGGGCGTGGCTGAACGCGACCAACTCGACGGGGCCGAGCTTCTCGTCCTTCTGGAGCTTCGCCACCTGATCGGCAGAGCGCTGGCCCCACGGGTCGAGGACGAAGACGCCGGTGCCCGTGGACGACTTCACGACGTAGGTGTTCCCGGTGATCCAGACGTGGTCCGACACCTTCGACCACGGCTTGTCGCCGCCGCTCGCGATCTGCTCCTTGGGGACCAGGAACTCGTACTTCGGCGGGTTCCCGAGCCGGTCCTTGCTGAACCGCTCGAAACTCTTCTGGAACCCGGCCTCGTCCACCAGCTTGGCCGTCGCTTCGAGCGAAGCGGCGATGTCCTGCGAGAGCACCGGCCCGTGCGCCGGGCACAGGTGCGTGAACTTCAGCTTCGCCATCTTCCGCAGCGACTCGGCCGCCGGCTTCAGGCCCACGTCGGTCCAGTGGTCCCAGTCGGTCGTGTACGGCGTCCAGAGCTTCCCCGGCGAGCAAAACGCGTCGCCGCAGAACAGGAACGACGCCGTTTTCGGGTCGGCCGGCTCGCACAGGTACGCGAGGTGGTCCCGTGAGTGGCCCGGCGTCGCGACCGGCGTGACCGTCCAGTTCCCGAACGCGACCGGGGTCTTCTCGTCGAGCGTGCAATCGACGCCCGCGACGCCGGCGGGCAGCACGAAGTACGCGGTGCGCGAGCCCCGCAGCGGGATCGAGTCCTTCCAGAACTTCGCCACGCCCTCGGGGGTGAGCCACTCGGCCGCAGCTTTCGGGGCGCGCACCGGGTGGCCCTTCGTGCGGTACGCGGCGGCGAACGCCGCAGCGTCCCGGTGGTGGTGCGTCAGGAGCACGACCTCGACCGACCTCGCGCCGAGTTCCGCAACGGCCTCCGGCGGCGCGGCCGCGTCGATGAGGAGCGCCTTGTCGCCCGAGACGAGCGCGTACGAGTGCGGCGACGCCTTCGTGCGGAACACGCCGGGTTCGAGTTGCTCCCAGGACGGGGGAGCGGCGGGCTTGGTGCCGCCGGCCGCGAACCAGGCGGCGAGCGCGACGGCGACGGCGGACAGCAGAGCGAGAGCGAGGCGTGCGGGCATGGCGAGTTCCTCCGCCCGCATCGTCCCAGATTCGGACCGCGGGTCAAGCACTCTCAACACGCCCCGTTCGGGAAGTTCGTCCGGACTTTTCCAAGCGTCGGGCCTGGCGGCCAGTTCAGCAGACGTGGCGCGTAACACGCTACCTGATCGAAGATTGCAACGCGACGCAGTCGATCTGATACAAATTTGTCCGCAAGAATTAGGTTGATTTGGCGAAATCGGAGTTCATCGGCGACGGGTGGCGCGGGCGCGCCAAACCAATGATGAGAGGGGCGGCCCGCGGGCGGGTCGGGAGCGCGCGAAAAACCGCGACGAGTGGTTGCGTTCGGCGGCGATCACGGGTCTACTGGGGGCACCTGTCAGGCGGCCCCAACGGATTGCCCACGTTCACGCCGCGGAGGATGCCCATGGCCGTGGCACCCGACTTCTTCGAGACCGAACCCCGGAACTGGCGCGCCCGGCTCGCGGCCAGCGTCGAGGTCATGCGCGAGCTGAGCCGGTACACCGACCCGCAGGAGATGTACGCCGTCTTCGCGCGCCGGATGGCGCAACTGTTCCCGGTCAGCCGGCAGCTCACCGTGTCGCGCCGCGGGCTCGCCGCGCCGCAGTTCCGCGTGACCCGGTTCAACCTGTGGCGCGACCCGGTGAACCCGTGGAAGGACTGGCAGCGGCTGCCGGTCCACGAGGGCGGGCTGCTTGCCGAGTTGGTGTACGCCGACCAGCCCCGCCTCCTCGGGGACGTGACGCTCGACCGCGACGACCCGGCCCTGGCGTACCTCGACGGCCAGCGGTCGGTCCTGGCCCTGCCGCACTTCGACCAGGGGGTCGCGCAGAGCGTCGTCGTACTGGCCCGCGAGGAGCCGGACGCGTTCCCCCGCGACCGCATCGCCGACCTGGTGCTGCTGAGCAACCTGTTCGGGCGGGCCACGCAGACGCTCGTGCTGTCGCAGGCCGTCAAGGAAGCCTACGAGGCGGTCGATTACGAACTGCGCACGGTCGCCGACATCCAGAAGTCGCTGCTGCCGCCGTCGGTCCCCCGCGTGCCGGGCCTCGACGTCGCCGTCCACTACCAGACGGCCAAGCGGGCGGGCGGCGACTACTACGACTTCTTCCCGCTGCCCGAGGGCAAGCTCGGCGTCCTGGTCGCCGACGCGAGCGGGCACGGCGCGCCGGCGGCCGTGATGATGGCGATCGCGCACAGCATCGCGCACACGCTGCCGGACCCGCCGGTCCGGCCGGCCGCGCTGCTGACGCACCTGAACGCCCACATGACCAAGCGGTACACGCGGCAGACCGGGACCTTCATGACGGCGTTCTACGCGGTGTTCGACCCCGCCGCCCGGACGCTCTCGTACGCCAGTGCCGGGCACAACCCGCCCCGGCTGGTGCGGGCCGCCGACGGGTCGCGGGTGGTCCTGAACCGCGCGCAGTCCCTGCCGCTGGGGATCAAGCCGGACGAGCGGTACCCCGAGCAGGTGGTGCCGCTGCGCGCCGGCGACCGGGTCGTGTTCTTCACCGACGGCGTCATCGAGGCCGTGAACGCCGAGGGCGACGTGTTCGGCCCGGACCGCCTGGACGCGACCACCGACGGGCCGGCCGAGTCGGCCGAGGAGCTGCTGCGGGCCATCCTCCGGGGGTTCAACGGGTTCACCCAGGGCGTTCCGGTCGCAGACGACCGGACCCTCGTGGTGGTCCGCCGGGCGTGATCGGGAGTCGGTGGAAGCGCCAGGGATCGTGGCAAGCCGGGAGCGTCAGCGACCGGAGTTCTGGTGGAGCGCCCACCCCCGGTCACTGACGCTCCCGGCTCGCCGGGCACCTGGACTACTCGACCCCCGCTCGCTCAAATGTCCAAAACGCGAGCCGCACCCAGTGCGTTCTGGTGTTTGTGAAAAGACGAGTTAAGATACATCCTTCCGGCGTACCGACTTCGACCCACCGACCCACCGGCCCACCGCGGATGAAGGGTCTGGCCCCAACTCCCCACCCCGATGTCATCGCAAACACAGACGTTTCCGTGCCCCTTCTGCGGCCGCCGAATGGGCGTCGGGATCGAACTCCTCGGCAAGCACGTTCGGTGCCCGCACTGCAAGCAGGTCGTCCTGGCCCCGGCGACGCCGGGGGGCGCACCCGGGGGCGGGCCGGCCGCCCCGCCGCCGCAGGTCGCGCCACAGCCGGTGCCCGCCCCGGCCCCGCAACAGGCACCTTCGCCGGCGCTCCCGCACCTGCCGCCGATGCCCGAACCGATGTTCAACATCATGCCGAAGGAGGCGGCCGATAGCATCCTGAGCGAGCCCGACGAGTCGGACGACGAGGTGTTCGGCTCCCAGGGATTCAACCGGATGCCGGTCCCGCGGCTCCCGGACCTGAACCCCGGCCCGTCGCCCTACGGCTCTCCCCCGGCCTACGGCCCGCCGCCCTCGCCGTACGGCGCGCCGCAGCCCTACGCGGCACCCCCGCCCCAGCCCGCACCGGTTCACGTGCCGCAGCCGTACGCGCCGGCCCCCGCCGCGGCCCAGAACGGGAACCCGTTCTCCTTCGAGCCCGCTGCCCACGCGGCACCCGCGCCGCAGCCCGGTGTCGTGCCGGCCCCCGTACACGTGCCCGCGCCCGCGGCCAGCCCGCAGGGGCTCCACGCAACGGCGCTCGACGTGAACCCGTTCGGCGGTTTCGACGGCCCGGCACCGGCACCGCCCCCGCCGCCCCCGCAGCACGTCCGGCCGGCCGTGGTTCCGGCACCGGCGCCCGCCCCGTCGGCCCCGGCACCGAGTAACCCATGGGCGGGGGTCGAATCGCAGGGCGCTCAACCGTTCCAGACGGCCCCGGCGTACCCGTCGCCGGCCCCGCAACCGTACCCCGCACCCGCGCACCAGCAGTACCCGTCGCCGGCCCCGCAGCCTCAGCCGTACCCAGCCCCGGCGGCGTCGCCGTTCTCCGCACCCGCGAGCGGCTCGCAGCACGCGGCCCGACAGGACGACGACCGTGACGCGGCGAAGGCCCAGCCGCGCCCGCAGCGCGGCAAGGCGGCGGCCGCGCCTGCGTCGGGCGGCATCCCGAAGGCGGTCGTCTACGGCCTCGCCGGGTACGCCGCGCTGATGACCCTGCTCGCGCTCTACGGCCTCTTCTTCAAGGGCGGCGACGCGCCCCCGGGCCACCCGCTCGAATCGATCCCGGACACCATGGGCGAGTTCGACCCGGCACAGCGGAAGAAAGTCAGCCTGTACAAGTTCAAGGTCGACGGCCCGCTCCCCCCGAACCTCGTGGCTCAGCTCCCGTCCGGGAAGGTGGACGTGGGCGGCCTGGAGATCGAACCGGTCAAGGTCGAGCGGCGGCAGTTGGACATGATCACCGTCGACAAGAGCGGCCAGAAGTCGCCGGGGGGTCGGAGCGACTCGACACTCGTTCTGCGGTTGAAGATCAAGAACACCTCGGACGTGCCGTTCTGCCCACTCGACCCGGCGTTCAGCCGCAAGCCGAGCGCCCCCGACGCCCCGGCGACGCGGCTCGTCCTCGGCACGAAGGAGTTTACCGGCGGCCCGATCGTGTGGCCCAGTAAGTCCGGGGCACGGATGTACGAGAAGGACCAGGAGAAGGACAGCGAGCCGCTCAAGCCCGGGGAAACCCGCGAGTACAGCGTCTGTGCCACGACGGACGCCAAGCTGATACCCGAAATCAAAAAGGGCGGCGACAAGATCGTGTGGCGCGTCCAGGTCCGGCGCACCCCCGTCGAGTACAAGGGCCGGAGCATCCCGGTCACGGCGGTCATCGGCGTGGAGTTCTCGCGGGCCGACATCCAGAACTTCTGAGCCGCGCCCGGCGCGGAACGAGGGCGGCAGCCGGTCGGCTGCCGCCCTCGCGTTTCCCCGCCCCCGTCGACCGCCCGACCCGGACGCGACGTGATGTGGTAGATTGACCACTCACCCGAGGCCCCGCCATGACCCCGGCCGACCAGCGCTCCGAACTCGCGTCGAAGTACCTCGACCAGCTCCCGTACCCGCCGTACCCGGTGCAGGAGGAGGCCCTGCTCGCGTGGTTCACCGCCGAGCAGGGGGTGCTCGTGTGCGCGCCGACCGGCACCGGGAAGACGCTCATCGCCCATGCGGCGCTGTACGAGGCGCTGCACACGAACACGGTCGCGTACTACACCACGCCGCTGATCGCGCTGACCGAGCAGAAGTTCGCCGAGATGCAGGTCCAGGCCGTGCGGTGGGGGTTCCGGGCCGAGGACGTGGGGCTCGTGACCGGGAACCGCAAGGTGAACCCGAACGCCCGCGTGCTCATCGTCGTCGCCGAGATCCTGCTGAACCGGCTGCTCCACGCCGACGGCTACGACTTCTCGCACGTCTCCGCGGTCGTGATGGACGAGTTCCACAGCTTCGCCGACCCCGAGCGCGGCATCGTCTGGGAGCTGTCGCTGAACATGCTCCCGAAGCACGTCCGGCTGCTGCTGCTGTCGGCGACCGTCGGCAACTCGGTCGAGTTCATCAGTTGGCTCGACCGCGTCCACGGGCGGAAGCTCGAACTCGTCGAGGGCCGCGAGCGGAAGATCCCGCTGACGTACCGCTGGGTGCCCGACCAGTTCCTCAACGAGCTCCTCGTGGACATCGCCAAGGGGGACGACGCGACCCGCAAGACCCCGGCGCTGGTCTTCGCGTTCAACCGCGACGAGTGCTGGAGCGTCGCCGAGCAGCTCAAGGGGCTCGACCTGATGAGCCCGGCCCAGAAGGCGGCGCTCAACAAGGAGTGCGACCTGCTCGAGTGGCCGATGGGCGTCGGGCCGAAGCTCAAGCAGATGCTCCGCCGCGGGGTCGGGGTCCACCACGCGGGGCTGCTGCCGAAGTACCGCCGCGTGGTCGAGGAACTGTTCGAGAAGAAGCTGCTCTCGGTCGCGCTCTGCACCGAGACGCTCGCGGCGGGGATCAACCTCCCGGCCCGCTCGGTGGTGGTCACCAGTCTCGTGAAGGGGCCGTTCGGCAAGGAGAAGCTGATCGACCCGAGTTCGGCGCACCAGATCTTCGGCCGCGCCGGCCGCCCGCAGTTCGACACGGAAGGGTTCGTCTTCGCGTACCCGCACGAGGACGACGTCCGCATCAACCGCTGGAAGCAGCAGTACGACCAGATCCCCGAGAACACGAAGGACCCGGGGCTGCTCAAAGCGAAGAAGGCCCTCCTGAAGAAGAAGCCGGCGCGGAACTCGCAGAAGAAGTACTGGACCGAGACCGACTTCGAGCGGCTCCAGAACGCGGCCCCGGCCCGGCTCTACAGCAAGGGGCCGCTCCCGTGGCGGCTGCTCGCGTACCTGCTCAAGGTCTCGCCCGACGTCGAGAAGATCCGCAGCGTGGTCCGCAAGCGGCTCCTCGACCAGCCGCGGATCGAGGCCGGGCTGAAGCAACTCAACCGGATGCTCACGACGCTCCACAACAAGGGGTTCGTCGTCCTCGACCCGCCCCCGCCCGAGGAGACGGTGCCCGCGGCGAGCGGCCCCCGCGAGTCGGCCGCTCCTGCGCCGCCGCCGGCAGCGGCGACCCCGACAAAGGGGCTCTTCTTTGACGCCACACCCGGGCGAGCGGGGGGCGCAAGCACCACGAATGCGTCGCTGGTGCCGAACCTCGGGGGGCTCACGCCCCCCGCTGCACCGGTGCGCCCGGAGTACGTTCCCCTCACCGCCACGCCCACGGACGCGCTCGACAAGCTCCTCGTGTTTCGGGCGTGCCACCCGCTGTACGGCGCGTACCTCGTCGACCTCATGGCGACCGCGAGCCGCGAGGAGCGGCTCCAGCTCCTCGAGAGCGTGCTCGAACTCCCGCGGCCGCTGCTGAAGTTCGTTCGCGTGCCGTGGGACCTCAGCCCCGGCCCGCTCCAGACCGAGAAGCTCGACCCGGACCTCGTCAACCGCGGGCTCATCACCGCGAAGCCGCCCGCCGTGCCCGGCGAGGAGGAAGAGGAGGAAGAGTACGTCCCGTGGGACGAGCGGCCGCCGCTGCTGGCCGAGAAGGCCCGGATGCTGTTCGACGCGCAGTACCCCGAGGTGTCCGACTTCAACACGACCGCGGTGTGGGCCGCCGGCGAGGTGCTGAACTACGGCAACTTCAACACGTTCGTCACCACCAAGGACCTCACCAAGCAGGAGGGGCTGATCTTCCGGCACCTGCTGCGGTTGATCCTGCTCACCGAGGAGTTCGAGCAACTCACACCGCCGGGCGTCGAGGACGCCGTGTGGAAGGCCGACCTGAAGGAGATCGCCGACAAGCTCACCGACATCTGCCGCACCGTGGACCCGACCAGCACCGAGGAGGCGATCAAGAAGGCGCACGCGGCGGACGTGGTCGAGGGGGAGGAGCACGCGAAAGCGGTGACGGCGACCGTTCCCGAGCAGCCCGCGTCGCCGGCCGGCCTGACGTCCGACGAGGAAGACGCCTTCGGGGCGGGACTCGTTGAGTGAGTGGGTCCCGGGCAGTGAACAGCGGAAAGAGCGGCAGTGCCGCGGCCCGCGTCCTAAACTGCTGACTGCCCACTTTCCACTGTCCACTGCACGTTATTCCGATGAAGAACTCCGCCGTCTTGCTCATCACCTGTCCGGACCGCAAGGGCATCGTCGCCACGGTCGCGGAGTTCCTGTACAAGCACGACGCGAACATCCTCCACGCGGACCAGCACCAGGACGCGGAGCGGAGCCTGTTCCTGATGCGCGTCGAGTGGTCGCTCGACGGGTTCGCGCTCGACCTCGCGGAGTTCCCCCGGCGGTTCGCGCCGCTCGCCGACCGGTTCGAGATGCGGTGGCGGCTGGAGCGGTCCGACCAGCCGATCCGCGTCGCGCTGTTCGTCTCCAAGTACGACCACTGCCTGATGGACCTGCTCTACCGCCACAAGACCGGCGAGCTGGAGTGCGACATTCCACTGATCGTGGCCAACCACCCGGACGCCGAGAAGTGGGGCACGTTCTACGACGTCCCGTTCCACCACATCCCGGTGACCGCCGCCGGGAAGGAGGCGGCCGAGCGGGCTCAGCTCGACCTGCTCGCGGCCGAGAAGATCGACCTCGTCGTGATGGCCCGGTACATGCAGGTCCTCTCGAAGGAGTTCGTGGCCCGGTACCCGCAGCGGGTCATCAACGTCCACCACTCGTTCCTCCCGGCGTTCATGGGCGCGAAGCCGTACCACCGGGCGTTCGAGCGGGGCGTGAAGCTCATCGGCGCGACGAGCCACTACGCCACCGAGGACCTCGACGAGGGGCCGATCATCGAGCAGGACGTGGTCCGCATCTCGCACCGCGACGGGCTCGAAGACCTGCTGGAGAAGGGCCGCGACCTGGAGAAGGTGGTGCTGTCGCGGGCCGTGCGGTGGCACATCGACCACCGCATCCTCGTCTACGACCGCAAGACCGTGGTGTTCGACTGAGCGGCCGTGGGAGGATCGCCGGAGGGTCCGCGTGGGCACGTGGCGGGAACAACTCGAAGCCGACGGGTTCGCACTGTTGCCCGGGGTGGTGTCCCCCGCCGCGGTCGCCGGCGCGCTGGCCGAGTGGAACGCGGTGAGCGCCGCGAACGCGGCCGACCCGGCGATCCTCGCGAACGACGGCCCGGCCTACGGCGCGCGGAACCTGCTCCAGATGTGGCCGAGCGTCGTCTCGCTGGTGCGGGTGCCTTCTCTCCGCGAGCCGCTGATCGACGTGCTCGGTCCGGGTGCGGGCGTGGTGCGGGGGCTGTTCTTCGACAAGCCGCCGGGCCACACCTGGGCGCTGCCGTGGCACAAGGACTACAGCATCGCAGTCGCCGAGCACCGCGGCGGAACCGTGTTGACGAAACCGACCACGAAGGCCGGCGTGCCGCACGTCCTGGCGTCCCCGGAAGTGATCCGCGTGATGCTCACCGCCCGAATCCACCTCGACGACGCGACCGCCGACAACGGCGCGCTCCGTGTCATCCCCGGCTCGCACGTCCGTTACGAGATGGGTCGCGACGACCCCCGCGACCCCGTGACGGTGTGCTGCCAGGCCGGCGACGTGCTGCTGATGCGACCGCTCCTCACGCACTCCAGCGGCCACAGCGCGCCGGGCGCGAACCGGCACCGCCGCATCGTCCACCTGGAGTGCGCGCCGTCCCCTGCCCTTCCCGACGGGTACGAGTGGCACGCGTTTCACGCGATCGGAGACACCACATGTTGACCGCCGAAGGGTGCCGGCAGCGCCGGCAACGGCTTCTGGACCAGGTGAAGCCCACGCACCCGCTCGTGTTCGCCGACCCGGTGAACCTGCGGTACTTCGCGAACTTTTACGTCGATCCGTTCAGCCTCGCGGCCGACTTCGGCGGGTTCCTGGTGCTGCGGCCCGAGGGTCACGCGCACCTTTACCACGACGCGCGGCTCCCCGACTCGGTGCGGCTCGCGCACGCCGACGAGCGCACGCCGGTGATGTGGTACACCGGCCAGGAGCCCGGCCGCGGCGTGCGGCAACTGCTCCTGCGGTCGGCACTGGAAGCGCACGGGAGCCGGGTTCATGACGCACTCGCCGACGCGCTGGCGCCGCGGCTGTTCGAGATCGCGACCGACCTGCGGCGGCGCAAAGGCCCCGACGAAATCGCGCTCCTGAAGACGTGCATGCGGGCGACCGAAGCCGGGCACACCTGGGCGCGTGCGAACATCCGCGAGGGGATAACGGAACTCGACCTCTACGCCGGGGTGAGCGCCGCGTGCCACCGCGACCTCGGGCATTGGGCCATTGTCTACGGCGACTTCGTCGCGAGTACCGGCGGGCGTCGGGTCGGCCCGCCCACCACTCGCGTGCTCAAGAACAGCGAGACGTTCATCCTCGACTTCTCGGTGATTGTGCAGGGGTACCGCAGCGACTTCACGACGACCCTCTTGGTCGGTGGCGCGCCGAGCGCCGAGCAATCGCAGCTGTTCGCTTTGTGCGTCGAATCGCTAAAGAGTGGTGAACGCGAGCTGAAACCCGGGACCAAGTGCCAGACGGTGTACGACGCGGTGTGCGGGGTGTTCGCGGCGGCCGGCCTCCCGGATGCGATGGTCTCGCACGTGGGCCACGGCCTCGGGGCGATGCACCCCGAAGCACCGTTCATCGTGCGGCACTCGACGGAAACCCTCGGCGAAGGAGACGTTGTCACGCTCGAACCGGGTCTGAACGTCGGAGACGTCGGCATCCGCATCGAGCACAACTACCTCATCACCGCCGCCGGCTTCGAGCGGCTGAGCAACCACACGATCGCGCTGGTATAGTCACTTCAGCTTCTTGATCGCAATGTCCTTGAAGTGAACTTCCGCGCCCTCGGACTGGAGGGCGATGCGGCCCTTTGTGAAGCTGCAGTTCTTTCCCTCGTTCACATTTACGCCGTTCACGACGAACACGATGTCGCCGCCCGTGCAGGTGATCTCGCACGCGTTCCACTCGCCGAGCGGCTTCTCGACGGGCTCCTTCGGCTCGATGCGGAGGTAGCGCCGCTCGAGCTTCGGGTCGTGCCGCGACTTCTCGACTTCGAGCTTCGTGTCCGGCGGAAGGTTGAGGAGGAAGTCGCCGGCGCGGCCGGTGAGGAGTTGCGCCTCGATCGACGTCGGCCAGTACTTCTCGTCCTGAACGTGGAGCAGCACGCCGGTGTTCCCGCCCTTCCCCTCGGCCGGGAACCGCCACTTCAGTTTGAGGGCGTAGTCGCCGTAGTCCTTCGAAGTGACCATGCACCCGTTCGGCTTGCCGGTACAGCGGATGTACCCGTCCGTGACCGACCACGTCAACTTCGGGTCGGCCCTGTTGCCGTCCTTGTCGGGCTTCACGATGTACCCCCACCCGTCGAGCGAGTTGCCGTCGAACAGCGGCACGAACTCCGCATCGGCGGCGGGGAGCGCGGCCGCGAGGGCGGTTCCGATCGCAACGGAGAGGAGGCTCGCCCGCATGGCGGTTCTCGGTGGGGTGCAGGTCGAAGAACGACGTGGGATCGTTATAATCCCCGCATGCCATTCGAGCAGGTCACGGTTGTCGGGGTCGGGTTGATCGGCGGGTCGGTCGGGCTCGCGTCGCGCGCCCGCGGAGTTGCGTCACGGGTCGTCGGTGTCGGCCGCGACCCGAAGACCCTCGCACGGGCCGTCGAACTCGGGGCGATCGACGCCTTCTCGACCGACCTCGCCGCGGGCGTGCGGGACGCGGACCTCGTCGTCGTTTGCACCCCGGTGGACCGCATCGCCGGCATGATCCTCGCCGCGGCCCCGCACGTCCGCCCGGGGACGATCTTCACCGACGCCGGGAGCACCAAGCAAAACATCCTCTGCGGGCTCGCGGGGAAGTTGCCGGACCGGTACCCCTACGTCCCGGCGCACCCGATCGCGGGGGCCGAAAAGGCCGGCGTCGAGCACGCCCGTGCCGACCTGTTCCAGCACCGCGTGACGATCATTACACCGACGACACTCGGCACGGACTCCGAGGCCCTGGTCCGCGTCGAAGCGTTCTGGAAAGCACTCGGGGCGCGGGTGGTGCGCATGTCGCCCGAGGAGCACGACAGCGTGCTCGCCTCAACGAGTCACCTGCCCCACGCCGTCGCGTCAGGCGTCGCCGCGTCCACGCCCGTCGATTACCTGCCGCTGTCGGCCGGCGGGTTCCGCGACGTGACCCGGATCGCCGGCGGCGACCCCGCCCTGTGGGCCGCGATCTTCCAGGCGAACCGCGACCCGGTGCTGTCCGCCCTCCGCGTCTTCACTCAACACATGCTCGAGTTCCAGCGACTCCTCGAGGCCGGCGACGGGGCCGGTCTCGTGCGGTGGCTGGCCGAGGCAAAGCAGGTGCGCGATGCTCTTTGAAGTCGAGATCCGGCCGCTCGGGCGCGACGCGGAACGCGAGCGGGTGTGCGACGAGTTCGACCTGCTCACCCACGCCCAGCGCGGCGGCGACCTCGTCGCGGCGGCGGCCCGCGGGTTCCTGCTCGAGGGCGACCTGACCACCGAGCAGGTCGAGCAGTTCACCCGCGACGTGCTCATCGACCCGCTCGTCGAGACCGGCACCGCGGCCCCCGCCGGCACCCGCGGCGAGCAGTCGTACACCGTGCTCCTCAAGCCCGGGGTGATGGACCCGGTCGCGCAGACCGTCCTCGATTCGGCGACCATGCTCGGCCTGCCGGTCACCGCGGTCCGCACGTTCCGCCGGTACTTCGGCCAGCACGACATCCCGTCGCAGGACCGCGACACGTTGTTCCGCCGCGTGCTCGCCAACGACGCCATCGAGCGGGTCGTCGCCGGCCCCGTGAGGGCCGACCACCTCGGCTTCGGCACCGCGTACCAGTTCAAGCTCGCCACCGTGCCGATCTCGACGCTCGACGACGCTTCGCTGGTGAAGCTGAGCAAGGACGGGATGCTCGCGCTCACGCTCGACGAGATGAGGGCGGTCCAGGCCCACTTCCGCGACCTCGGCCGCGAGCCGACCGACTGCGAGCTCGAGTCGGTCGCGCAGACGTGGTCCGAGCACTGCTCGCACAAGACGCTCAAGGGCACCATCACCCTGCACGACAAATCGACGGGCGAGACGCGGACGTACAAGAACCTGCTCAAGGAGACGGTGTTCGCGGCGACGCAGGAGATCCGGCAGCGGCTCGGGGCCGACGACTGGTGCGTCAGCGTGTTCGCCGACAACGCCGGCATCGTGAAGTTCGACGACCAGAACCACCTGTGCTTCAAGGTCGAGACGCACAACCACCCTTCGGCGATCGAGCCCTACGGCGGCGCGAACACCGGCCTCGGCGGGGTCGTTCGCGACCTGCTCGGCACCGGGCTCGCCGCGAAGCCGGTGTGCAACACCGACGTGTTCTGCTTCGCCCCGCCGGACTTCCCGCCCGAGCAACTCCCGCAGGGCGTGCTGCACCCGCGGCGCGTGATGCACGGCGTCGTCGCCGGGGTCCGCGACTACGGCAACCGCATGGGCATCCCCACGGTGAACGGCGCGATCCTGTTCGACGAGCGCTACCTCGCCAACCCGCTCGTGTTCTGCGGCACCGTCGGCATCATCCCGGCCGATAAGGCGTTCAAGCAGGTGATGCCGGGCGACCTGATCGTCGCGGTCGGCGGCCGCACGGGCCGCGACGGCATCCACGGCGCGACGTTCTCCAGCCTCGAACTCACGCACGAGTCGGAGACGGTGAGCGGCGGGGCCGTGCAGATCGGCAACGCGATCACCGAGAAGAAGGTGCAGGACGTGATCCTGCAGGCCCGCGACCGCGGCCTGTTCACCGCGATCACCGACTGCGGGGCCGGCGGGTTCAGCTCGGCCGTCGGCGAGATGGGGGCCGACCTCGGCGCGACCCTCGACCTCGCCACCGCCCCGCTCAAGTACGAGGGGCTCAGCTACACCGAGATCTGGATCAGCGAGTCGCAGGAGCGGATGGTGCTGTCGGTGCCGACCGACAAGTGGCCCGAGTTGCAGGCGCTGTGCGAGTCCGAAGACGTGGAAGCCGTCGCGCTCGGCACGTTCGACCCGACGGGCCGCCTGAAGCTGACCTACGGCGAGCACGTCGTCGCCGACCTCGACATGCACTTCCTCCACGACGGCCGCCCGAACCAGGTGCGGAGCGCGGAGTGGGCACCGCACGCCCACGGACCGGGGTCCGTGGGCGGGGGCGACACCGCTCCCCTGGACGTGTTGCTGAAAATCCTCGGCACGCCGAGCGTGGCCTCCAAGGAGTGGGTGATCCGGCAGTACGACCACGAGGTCCAGGGCGGGAGCGTCGTGAAGCCGCTCGTGGGCGTAAAGAACGACGGCCCGTCGGACGCTGCGGTCATCATGCCCGTTCTCGGCTCGTGGACCGGCGCCGCGGTGGGGTGCGGCATCAACCCGCTGTACGACGACCCGTACTGGATGGGTGCGGCCGCGATCGACGAGGCGGTGCGGAACGTCGTCGCGGTCGGGGCGGACCCGAAGCGCACCGCGATCCTCGACAACTTCTGTTGGGGGAACGTCAACGACCCGGCCGTACTCGGGGCGCTCGTGCGAACCGCCGAGGCGTGCCGCGACGTGGCGCTCGCGTTCGGCACCCCGTTCATCAGCGGCAAGGACAGCCTGAACAACACCTACGCCGGGAAGACCGGCGAGCGCATCAACATTCCCGACACGCTCCTCGTCTCGGCGCTCGGCCGCGTCCCCGACGTCCGCAAGTGCGTGACGATGGACCTGAAGGAGCCCGGCAACGCACTGTACCTCGTCGGCGCGACGAAGGACGAGATGTCCGGCTCGCACCTGCACCGCGTCACCGGCCGGGCGGGCGGTGAGGTGCCGAAGGTCGATCTCGCGGTCGCCCCGAAGGTGTTCGCCGCGGTCCACGCAGCGATCACCGGCGGCTTCGTGCGGGCGTGCCACGACCTGAGCGAGGGGGGCCTCGCCGTCGCGGTCGCCGAGATGGCCTTCGCCGGCAACATCGGTGCGGACGTCACCAACCTCCCCGGCTCGCTCCCCGACGAGGTGAAGCTGTTCAGCGAGTCCTGCACCCGCTTCCTCGTCGAAGTGAAGCCCGAACGCGCCGCTGAGTTCGAGGCGTGCTTCGCCGGCCTCCCGCTCGCCAAGATCGGTACGACCGTCGTGGAGCCGCGGCTGCGGATCGCCGGGGCCGGCGGCGAGTGGCTCGTGTGGACGAAGCTCGCCGACCTGAAGGAGGCGTGGCAGAAGCCGCTGCGGTGGTGATTCGGCCACGGGCTATATTTTCGCGCGCGGCGAGCGAATAATGGAGCTGGCGGGGGCTCGCCCCGCCGGTCACCGGAGTTCCCGATATGTCCCGCTTGCTGCTCCCCGTCGGGTTCGCCGCGTGCCTCGGTCTCGTCGCCGGGCTCCCGGCGACCGCCGCGGCCGCCGCCCCACCGAAGGCCGAAGAGGAACTGGTCGACAAGGTCCGCAAGTCGATCGACTCGGGCGTCCGCTACCTCAAGAGCCAGCAGAACCCCCAGGGGAACTGGGAGGGGCTCGTCATCGGCTTCCTGGCCGACATGGAGGGCGGCAGCACGGCCCTCGTCACGCTGGCGCTGCTGAACTGCGGCGTGCCGCCGGACGACCCTGCGGTGAAGCGGGCCATCGACTACCTCCGGAAGCTCACCGAGACCCCGAAGAAGACCTACGTGGTCGCCCTGTGCAACCTCGTGTTCGCCGAGGTCCGCGACCCGAAGGACCGCCCGCTCGTCCAGAAGAACGCCGACTGGCTGGTGCGGAGCGGGCTGGGCTGGAAGCCGGACGCCGACGGCCGCGTCGCGGGTGAACTGAACGGGTGGAGCTACCCCCAGAACCAGATCGCCGACAACTCGAACACGCAGTACGCGCTCCTCGGGCTGTACGCCGCGAAGCAGGCCGGGGCGAAGTTGCACGAGAGCGTGTGGGCCGGGGTCCAGAAGTATTACAGCAGCAGCCAGATCCCCGTGACGCCGACGACCGGCGCGTGGCCGTACTACAACGCCCGCGACGCCGGCGGCCGGGCCGCCGACACGCCGAGCATCAGCATGACCGTCGCCGGCGTGTGCGGGCTGCTCATCGCCCGCATGGGCCTCGACTCCAACGAGCACGGCCTCGACCCGCGGACCGGGGTCGCCCAGAACTGCGGGGCGTACAGCGAGAACCCGGCGCTCGTGAAGGGGATGAACTGGGTCGCCGCGAACTTCACGTTCGATTCGCCGAAATCGATGTACTACAACGTGTACGGGATCGAGCGGCTCGGGCGGCTCTCGGGCCAGCGGTTCATCGGCTCGCACGACTGGTACCGGGAGGGGTGCGAGAAGCTCATCGCGATCCAGCAGCGGGCCGGCGACGGCTCGTTCGCCGGCGGCAAGCAGGTCGACGCCACGGCCCACCTGTCCACGGCGTTCTCGCTCCTGTTCCTGTCGAAGGGCCGCACCCCGGTCCTCGTCAGCAAGTTCGCCTGGGGGACGCTCCAGACCGGCGGCACCGCGGAGCAATCGGAGCCCGGGTTTCCGGCCCCGCCCGGCGGTGCGAACTGGAACCGCAAGCACAACGACACCCGCCACGTCGTCGAGTTCTGTAGCCGCGAGTTGTTCAACGGCACCCCGCTGTCGTGGCAGGTGTACGACGCGCGGCGCCGGGCGTTCGACAACGAGGGCGCGGCCGGCAAAACGAACGACGAGAAGATCCTCGAAGAGGTCGGGCTGCTGCTCCAGTCCCCGGTGCTGTACCTGAACGGGCACGGGCCTCTCATCCTGACCCCGGCCCAGGAGAAGATCCTCAAGACGTACATCGAGGAGGGCGGGTTCATCGTCGCCGAGGCGTGCTGCGGGGACGAGGCGTTCGCGGCCTCGTTCCGAAAGCTCGTGAAGAAGCTGTTCGAGACCAACCTCCAGAAGATGTCGCCGGACCACGCGATCCTCAAGATGTTCCCCGGCGTGCTCCCGACCGACTTCCCGGAGCTCGAGGTGCTCAACCGCGGGTGCCGCACGGTCGCGGTGTTCAGCCCGGTCCCGCTCGCGGGGTACTGGGAGGAATCGAAGTACATGCCGAAGGACTCGAAGAACCCGGCGAACCGCGGCGAGAAGGCGTTCTGCCTGATCCGCAATATCGTCGCCTACGCGACCGGCATGGAACTGCCCAAGCCGAAGCTGTCGAAGCAGGTGATCGTCCGCGGCGTCGAGACCGGCGTGACCCGCAGCCACTTCAAGGCCGTGCAACTCAAGATCGAGGGCGACCCCGAGCCGGCCCCGGACGCGCTGAAGAACCTGATGGGCTACCTCCGCGACAACGCCCGGCTCGAAGTGGCGCTCAACAGCGTCGTCCTCCCGGCCCACGACGACCAGTTGTTCAACTTCAAGTTCATGTACCTGCACGGCCGGAAACTCAAGACCGAGCAGGGCGGGCTCGTGTTCCAGCCGGACGCCATCGAGGCGATCCAATCGAACCTCAACTCCGGCGGGCTCCTGTTCGCGGACGCGGCGTGCGGCGGGTTCGAGCAGTGGAAGGCGTTCGACAAGTCGTTCCGCGAGTTGTGCGCGAAGCTGTACCCCGATCGGAAGCTGGAGCTGATCCCCGAGAAGGGGTCCGACGGCAAGGAGGACCCGCTGTACCGCGTCGCCCGCGAGGCCGGGCTCGACCTGAAGCACCTCCGCTGCCGCCGCGAACTGCCCGACGGCAAGGGCGGCGAGGCGGAGCTCCGGGCGTACCCGGCGCACCTGGAGGGGATCAAGATCGACGGCCGCTGGGTGGTGGTCTACAGCAAGTACGACGTGGGGTGTGCGATCGAGGGCCATAAGTCGGCCGACTGCCTGGGGTACGACAAGGAGAGCGCCCTGCGGATCGCCGGGGCGGTCGTGCTGTACTCGCTGAAGCGGTAGTGTATCGAGCCGCGGGGTTCATCCCCGTGGTCTTCTGCGGTTTGCCCCCCACGGGGGCAAGCCCGGTGGCTCAACCGCGTCACCGCCCGATGGGGCTGGGGCGGTCGATGTAGGCGTTCGGGCCGACGGCCCAATCGTCCTCGGTGATCGCGAGCCGCGCGCGGCCGCGCTTCTGCTGCTCCTCGATCGTGTACCCGGGGGCGTCGGCCCGGTCCATCTGCCGCACCGCGAGCGGGCCGGCGAACCGCGTACACGCGGCGCACGACATCAGCAGCAGTCCGACGATCAGCACCCGGCGCATGGGAGACTCCTTCGCATCGGCCGGAACCCGTCCGGGGTCATTATTCGCTGCTCTCGCCGCGCGTTGCGGGGAATCCGCACGCGGCGGGCCGGCCGCGGGTGCGGCCCGGCGGCGTATCCGGCACAATTCGCCCCCGCAACCCCGCCTTGAGCGGGGGCGGCCGGTTCCCTAAGATGACACCGACCTTCCGCACCTACCTCGTACTTCGCCAACCGTTCGGGCACCTCCGCTCCGGGGTTGGGTAACACCCTACCGCGGGGTCCGTCCACATGGCCGCGACCAGTCGACCCACGAAAAACAAGTACGGCGAGTATCCGGACGACATCTTCAAAGACACGAGGATGTCGTTCGGCGAGCACATCGAAGAACTCCGCGTGCGGATGTTCAACGCGATCAAGTGGCTGTGCTTCTTCCTGGTCATCGGGTTCGTCCTCGACGGCGTCGGCGACGCGATGAAGAACCCGCGGATCGGCGTCGGAAAGCCGATGCTCAAGGTCATCACCGAGCCCGTCGAGTCGCAGGTCCGCGACTTCTACTACCGTCGAATCGAAAAAGTTGCGAGGGAGAAACTCGGGGCGGCCGCGACGGCCACGTCGGAGCAGAAGCGGGAGACCCTGCGCATACTGGAGAAGGTGGAGATGGCGGGGGGCAAGCCCGACGACCTGACCCCGGACGAGTTGGCGATCTACGTGAAAACGCCGCAGGCGATCCAGCGGAAGCTGGAAGCGAACAACAACAGCCTCACGGCCCTCTCCCCCGAGGAGATCACGATCCTCCGCCTGACGCCCGTGAAGATGCCCATCGTCCTCCCGACGGCCCCGCTCGCGGAGGCACTCGGGCTCCCGGCCGGGCAGGTCAAGGCGAAGGAGGTCGAGATCGAGGCCCTGGTCGTCCCGGCCCGGTTCACCCACCTGACGAACATGGGCGAGGGACTCCTGGAGAACCGGCAGTACCTCAGCACGCTGAGCGTGCAGGAGGGGTTCGTCGTGTACTTCAAGGTGTCGATCCTGTGCAGCATCGTGCTCGCGAGCCCGTTCCTGCTGTACCAGTTCTGGGCGTTCGTCGGGGCCGGGCTGTACCCGCACGAGCGGCAGCACATCTACAGCATGTTCGCGCCGAGCCTGGTGCTGTTCCTCGCGGGCGTGGTGCTGTGCCAGTTCATCGTCCTCCCTGGGGCCGTCAAGGCACTGCTCGGGTTCAACGAGTGGCTCGGGCTGGACCCGGAGATCCGCCTCCGCGAGTGGCTCGGGTTAGCCCTCGTCCTGCCCCTCGTGTTCGGCGTCTCGTTCCAGACGCCGCTGCTCATGGTGTTCCTCAACCGCATCGGCGTCTTCACCGCCGCGGACTACCTCTCGAAGTGGCGGCAGGCGTTCATGGTGATGGCCGTGTTCGCGGCGCTCATCACCCCGACCCCGGACGTCATCACGATGCTGTACATGTTCGTGCCGATGTTCGGCCTGTACCTGCTCGGGATCGCGGTGTGCCACTACTTCCCGGCGGCGCACGAGGCCCTCGAAGAGGCCGAGGCCGAGGAAGTCGCCGTCTGACGGCACCCCGAAGTGCGGAACGCTGAACGGGGAGCGCGGAACCGAGGACGAGTCGTCGAGGGCGGCGGTTGCCGCGGTCCCCATTCCGCAGGTACAGGGTTCCCGAGGTCAAATGACTGACCCGTCGCAACCGCTGGTGTTCTTGGTGGGCGCGGGGCCGGGGAGCCCCGGGCTGCTGACGCTCCGCGCCGCCGAGGTGCTGGCCCGCGCCGACCTGGTGCTCTACGACCAACTGGTCCCCGAGCGGCTGCTGGAGTTCGCGGCGCCGACCGCCCACAAGATGTGCGTCCGCGAGCTGCCGGGCCAGCACCCGGACAAGTACCCGCACATCCACTCGCTCCTGATCGAGACGGCCCGCGCCGGGAAAACCGTGGTGCGGCTCAAGGGCGGCGACCCGCTCATCTTCGGCCGCGGGGGCGAGGAGGCCGAGGCGCTGCGGACCGCCGGGATCGCCTACGAGATCGTGCCCGGGGTCACGGCCGCGGTCGCCGCCGGCGCGTACCTGGAGATCCCGCTGACGCACCGCGACCACGCCAGCGCCATCGCGTTCGTCACCGGGCACGAGCTGCCGAACAAGCCCGGCAGCCGCATCGACTGGAAGGCCCTCTCCGCGTTCCCCGGCACGCTCGCGATCTACATGGGGATCGCCCGGCTGCCGATCATCGTCTCGGAGCTGCTGAAGCACGGGAAGGACCCGAAGACCCCGGCCGCGGTCGTCGAACGGGTGTCGTCGGGCGAGCAGCGGTCGGTGTACGCGGCCCTCGACAAGATCGAGGACGCCCGCCGTCACGGCGGCCTGGAGGCCCCCGGGCTCATCCTCATCGGCGACGCAATCGCCCGCCGCTCCGCGACCCCGTGGTACGAGTCGCGGCCGCTGTTCGGCCGCCGCGTCCTCGTCACCCGGCCGCGGCACCAGGCGCTCGGGATGGTGCGGAAGCTCGAGCACCTCGGGGCGGTCGTGTCGCGGCTCAGCGCCGTGGACATCTGCGAGCCGGCCGACCTCGGCGGGACCGACGCCGCGGTCGCGCAGCTCCAGCGGGGCGAGTGGGACTGGCTCGTGTTCACGAGCGCCAACGGGGTCCACGCCCTGCTCCGCCGCGTCGACGCGCTCGGGCTCGACCTGCGGGTGCTCGGCCGGGTGAGGATCGCGACCATCGGCCCGAAGACCGCGGCCGCGCTGCGGGAGTACCGGGTGCGGGCCGACGTGGTCCCCGAAGCCACGTTCTCGTCCGAGGGGCTCGCGGTCGCGCTCGGGCCGCACGTCACCGGGCAGCGGGTGCTGCTGGCGCGGGCGAACCGCGGCCGCGACCTGCTCCGGCAGGAACTGGCGCGGGTCGCGGCCGCGGTGGAACAGGTCACCGTGTACGACCAGGTGGACGCGGTCGCGCCCGAGGGCGCGGTCCTCGACGCGCTGCGGCGCGGCGAGATCCGGTACGTCACGCTGCCGAGTTCCAACATCGCCCGCGGGGTGCTGGGCGCGTTCGACGAGACGATCCGCGGGCGGGTCGCCCGCGGAGAGGTCCACCTGGTCGCGATCAGCCCGGAAACGGGTAAGGCAATCCGCGACTTGGGGTATCCCGTTGCAGCCGAAGCAGACGTGTTCACGGAAGACGGGCTGATCGACGCGGTCGTGCGGCTGGCGCGGGCCGAGCCGGCCCACTGAGCGGCCGGGTCACTTCAGGTCCTTCGAGGCGTTGAACGCGAGGTACGCGACGATCGCCGACGCCAGGAACCCGAGTACGTCCACGAACGCGAACGGGTTCCCGTCCTTCGCGTCGACGACCTTGGGCGCGAACGGCACCCCGATGATGAGGTCGAGGAGGAACAGGATCATCATCAGGATCGCGACGGCGAGCGACCCGTAACAGAGAGCTTTGTCCATCGCCCGACCTTTCACAGCCTCGCGGCACAAGCGGACATGCACCGGCCCCCTGGCCCGTAACGTGTTGGCCGTCAGGATAGGGTGAGCCGCCGGTTACGGACACGGGCAGGCGTCAAGTGTTGGGCAATTCTACAACGCCGTATCACCCACGCAACAGCGGACTTTAGCCGCCCGCCCGGAACACCCCCGCCCCGCACCCGAGCGAACCCTACAACCCGTGCCGCCCGTCCCCCGGCGGGGCTGCCCCGTCTGGGTTTCCGCACCGTTCCCGCGGTCCCGCCGTTTACAACGCCCCCCGCCGTTCACTACCCTGACTGGATACCCGCCGTCACCGAGGAATCGCACGTGGCTACCCCACTCTCCGAGTACGCCGTTCACCTCCGCCCGCAGGACAACATCGCCGTCTGCCGCAAGCCCATCCCGACTGGGGCCGACATCTCCTTCGACGGCGGCACCCTCCACGTCCCGGCCGCGATCCGCATGGGCCACAAGGTCGCGGTGCGGTCGATCGCGGCCGGCGAGCCGATTTTGAAGTACGGGCAGGTGATCGGGTTCGCGGCCCGCGACGTGAACCCGGGCGAGCACATCCACGTCCACAACGTGAAGCTCGGCGCGTTCGAGCGGGACTACGCCTACGCGAGCCAGGTGCCCGCCCCGATGCCGCCGCCGGCCGAGCACCGCTCGTTCATGGGCTACGACCGCGGGGCCGGCAAGCCGGACCACCTCCGCTACGGCACCCGCAACTACCTCGCCATCATCAGCACGGTGAACTGCTCCGCGAGCACCAGCAAGTACATCGCCGAGCGGGTGCGGGCGGCCGGCATCCTCGACAAGTTCCCGAACGTGGACGGGATCGTCGCCATCGTCCACCGCCAGGGCTGCGGGATGCAGTACGACGGCCCGGACCACCAGCAACTCGACCGCACCCTCGCCGGGTTTGCCCGACACCCCAACGTCGGGGCGTACCTGCTCGTTGGCCTCGGCTGCGAAATCGTGCAGGCCTCGCACCTCATCGACAACGAGCACCTGGACCTCGTGCAACTGAGCGGCGCGAAGTCGGCCCCGGTGTCGCTCTCGATCCAGGAGTGCGGCGGGATCGGCAAGACCGTCGAGGCCGGCGTCAAGGCCGTCGCCGAGATGCTGCCGCGGGTGAACGACGTGAAGCGCACGTCGATCTCGGCGAAGCACATCATCCTCGGCACGAACTGCGGCGGGTCGGACGGGAACAGCGGCGTGACCGCGAACCCGGCGCTCGGCGTGGCGAGCGACCTCATCGTCCAGCAGGGCGGGACGAGCATCCTCGGCGAGACGCCGGAGATTTACGGGGCCGAGCACATCCTGACCCGCCGGGCCGTGTCGCAGGAGGTCGGCGAGAAGCTCGTGGCCCGCATCAAGTGGTGGGAGAAGTACACGAGCATGTTCGGGGCGGAGATCAATAACAACCCGTCACCCGGGAACAAGGAGGGCGGGCTGACGACGATCTACGAGAAGTCGCTGGGCGCGATCGCGAAGGCCGGCAGCACGGCGATGGTGGACGTGTACCAGTACGCCGAGCCGGTGACCGCGAAGGGGTTCGTCGTCATGGACACGCCGGGGTACGACCCGGTGAGCATGACCGGCATCGTGGCCGGCGGCGCGAACGTGTGCGTGTTCACCACCGGCCGCGGGAGCGTGTTCGGGTGCAAGCCGGCCCCGAGCATCAAGGTGGCGACGAACTCGCCGCTGTACAACCACATGATCGGCGACATGGACATCAACGCCGGCCGAGTGCTGGAGGGCGCGACGGTGGCCGAGGTGGGCAAGGAGATCTTCGAGAAGATCCTGGCGACCGCGAGCGGCGAGCGGACCAAGAGCGAGATCAACGGCGTGGGCGAGGAGGAGTTCGCCCCGTGGTCGATCGGCCCGACCCTGTAATCGCGGAACTCGACGAGAGATCTCAACGGTCGAGGCCCGGGGTGGCACCCCCGGGCCTCACGCTTCAGGACAATTCCGCGGTCAGTCGATGTTCACCTGGCCGTCGTGCGACCCCTGGATGATCCACCACGCCTGTCGAGTGATGTCGTTGCGGACGAACCGGACGCTGCCGTCGGCCATCGCCGCGTTCACGCCGCCGGTGTGCAGGCTGCGGGCCTGTCCCTGATTGTTACTGCAGTCGCTGCAAGACCCAAGGCTGTTGGCCCCGTCCTCGACCGCGTCCTTCATGTCGTCCGAACGCGGGTTCTTGTCGTTGGGAGTGGTGCAGTCGCCCATCGCGTTGCCCACCGTCAGGCTCGACGCGGCGAGGCCGAACGCCCACACCCCGCGAGCGTCGGTCGGGACCATCGCCGCGCGGAGTTCGTTAATGAGGATTGTGTTCGAGCTACCGTCAGGGATGCCCTGAATGCCGAGCCCGATGCGGCGGTAGTTCCCGACGACCATCGTGAACGGCCCGCGGCCCACGAAGCCCCAGTCCCCGACAGGTGCGGCCTGATTTTGGTGGCCGCTGAGCGTATGGAAAGGCCCGACGTTCGCGCCGTAGTTGCCGCGCTTCCAGTTGCTCACATTCGCGAGGCTCCCGTTCGCACCCGCGGTGTAATCCGACTGGTTGTACGGGTCGGTCGGGCACAGGTAGGTCGAGACCGATGTGCCGCGGATCGTCTTCCAGCCGGCGTCGGTGGTCACCCCCGCCATGTGCAAGTTGATACTCGTCGCGTACTGGTTGAACAGGTTCCCCTGCTCGATGTACGGGAGGATCAGGATCGCCCAGTTCGGCCCGATCTCGTTGGTGTACGGGTACTCCGTGTAGCTGTTCATGATGCACGCCGCCGGGATGCCGCCGGTCGCGTCGGCGTAGGCGTGGCACGCGAGTGCGATCTGCTTGATGTTGTTGGTACACTTGGTCCGGGCGGCGGCCTCGCGGACCTTCTGCACGGCCGGCAGAAGGAGGCCAATCAGAATCGCGATGATGGCGATGACGACCAGCAATTCGATCAGTGTGAAGCCGCGCTGTCGGGAAGCGAGGGGCCGCATGGGTGAGCCTTCCGGACCTGGAGGAATGAATCAGCGGACACGCGGAGTGGCGGTTATGAGACCTGATTGGGGAGAACGACACCGCGCGCTCGTTCACAGCATAACTTACTCGACGGATTTCGCCACCCGGAATTATCGCCGGTTCTGAACGCATTCGACACACTCGACCAGCGAATTTATGGTATCCGCACGAGTTCCGGTTCGGGGCACGCGTCGAGGTGCGTGTCGGCGATGAACAGGCAACCGGCGTTCGGGCACCGCGCCCGCACCTCGGCCGGCATCCCCTCGGTCGCGGTGGTCAGAATCAGCTTTACGCCGTCCGGCCGCTGAACGAGTAGCGGGCACGTCACCCGCGGCGAGCCGGGTGTCGTCCACTCTTCAACGGCCTTGCCTGTCGCGAGATCGAACCTGATCGCCTTCCCGGCGTCGGCGTAGTCCGGGTTGTAGAACGCGATGATGACGGTGCCGTCGCCGCAGTCGCACATACCGTCCGGGAAGCCGACCTGTTCGGCGAGGTCGATGGCGACACCGTCGGGCGTGGCGGTGCGGGAAGCGACGTCGAGCCGGTACCGCACGACCTTCTTGGTTGGCGTGTCGATGTCGTAGAGGATCAGCCCGCGGTCGTCGGTGCGGAACACCTTCCCGTTCGAGCAGAGCTGCTTGTCGGCGAGGACCGACACCCGGTTGTCGTCGGCCGTCCACAGGTACAGGTGCGCGATCGGCTCCTTGAAGTGCGTGTCCTTGGTGCCGAACACGACCGCCCTCCCGCCGGGCACGACCTCGCCGTCGTTGATAATGGTCCGCGGGTTGTTGTCGGGGATCGTGGCGAGCGAATCGGACCACTCGGCCGTGGCAAGATCGCAGACGCGGAGTTGCTTCTCGACCCCCACAAGCGCCTTATCACCGTTGAGAACTGGAAGGCTAAACCCCGGCCGCCCTGGGCACGGCATCGAAAAGTCGTCCAGCAGCTCTTCAGTATGGTGTGCGTGGAGATTGCCTGTGGTCGCGAGGGCCGCGGTCTGGATGTTGACCCATACGAGTACCGAGTGCCCCGAAACCGACATCATCCGCGGGCCTTCCGGCAGGAACTTCGGTTCTTCCGTCCCGGGCGTGATGTACTTCTGGGCTTCGGTGGATCGCATCGTGGTCCCTCGCGGTGGTGTCCGTAACGTATCCCGAATACGGAGCGTTCACCAGTCGGGGAATCGGTCATGCTGCCGGGGAAGTCGGCGCTCGTGACGGGGAGCAGCCAGGGGATCGGCCTCGGCGTCGCGCAGGCGTTCGCGGCCAGCGGCGCGAAGGTCGTCGTCACCAGCGAGAAGCCGCTCGCGAAGTGCCCGGACGTTCAACGGCTCCTCAGCGACTACCAGCACACCCGGTATGTGCAGGCCGACCTGCTCAAGGACGGCGAGCCCGAGCGGCTCGTCGCCGAGGCGTGGGCCGCGTTCGGCGGCATCGACGTGCTCGTGAACAACCTCGGCACCTACAAGGAGCCGCCGCTCGACCAGATCACCCGCGACCACTTCGATTTCGTGTTCCGGCTCAACGTGTGGGTGCCGGTCGCGGTCGCGCGGGAGGTGGTGCGGCGGGCCGCGGCCGCGAAGCGCGGCGGCCGCATCCTGTTCAGCACGTCGCTCAACGGGACCCGGTCCGAGCCGCTGCACACCCTCTACGACGCGAGCAAGGGGGCGGTGAACGCGCTCACGCGGCAACTCGCGGTCGAACTCGCCCCGCACGGCTTCACCACGGCCGCGGTCGCGCCGGGGCTGGTCGAGACGCCGCTCACCGACTTCGGCCTGAAGTCCAGCCCGGCCGAGCGCGAAGCGGTGATCGCGCAGATCCCGGTCCGCCGCATCGCCACCGTCGAGGACGTCGCGTGGTGGTACGTCTTCCTGGCGTCGGACCGGGCGTCGTACTCGACCGGGAGCGTGTTCACCGTGGACGGCGGCCTCGACGCCCAGCAAATGGCCGTGCGCCCCGTCACCGACGCCGAGCGGCACTGAGCGCCGTCAGATCTTTCCGTCCAGGCCGAGTTGGTGGAAGTAGTGGGTCACGGTGTCCTGGTTCTCCAGGAGCCAGTCGATCGTCGGCTCGTTCCGCATCGCCTTCTTGATCACCTTGAGCGTGGCCTCGCGGTTCACCCGGAACAGGCCGGCGTGGTCGACCTCCCCCTCGGGCACGCTGAGGATGCTCGGGTCGAGCCACACCGAGTAGATGATGCCCAGGTCGTTGGCCTTCTCCTTCGGGATGTCGCCGGCCCGCACCGCGTCGAGCACACCGTGCGCGATGCCGGCCTGGACCGTTCCCATCAGGATCGACGTGTAGCGGGCGTCCTTGACGGTCACCTTCGAGACCATCAGCGTCGCCGGCTTCACCTGTACGTCGCTGTTGAGGATCGCGAACACTCGGGTGTGGCCCTTCACCTGATCGCCGACGAGCGTGGCGAGGGCCGTCCCGACCGGCCCGTCGAGTTCGCCGATCACCACTTCGGGCTCGGCGCACAGGTAGTCCTTGTCGCCCTCGACGAGCGCCTCGCCCGTCCGCATCACGATCCGCTCGGCCATTGCGCTGCTCCTTGTGGGGTGGGTCCAGGAGACTGGGATACGAAGTCAGCGGCGCGTTTCCGCCCGGAAGGGTGCCGAACCGGGCCGGGCACCCATAGCTTGACTCGGCGGGTCGTTCGCACCACCACTCCGAGGAGACTCCCAATGTCGGACAAGCCACTGGCCGGAAAGGTCGCCCTCATCACCGGGGCGTCGCGCGGGATCGGGGCGGCCATCGCCGCCCGGTTCGCCCGCGACGGGGCCAAGGTCGCCGTCAACTACGCGCGCAGTGAGAAGGAGGCCAACGAGGTCGTCGCCGCGATCACCGCGGCCGGCGGCAGCGCCATCGCGATCAAGGCCGACGTCGGCGACCCGGCCACCATCCCCCCGATGTTCGCCGCCGTCACGAAGGCGTTCGGCCGGCTCGACGTCCTCGTCAACAACGCCGCCGTCATGCAGCGCACGCTCCTGCCCGACGTGACCGCCGATTCGATCGACGCGCACTTCAACGTGAACGTCCGCGGCTACCTGCTGTGCGTGAAGCACGCGGCCGAACTGATGACGGGTGGCGGGAGCATCATCAACGTCGGCAGCGCGATCAGCCGCATGGCGTACCCCGGGGCGGTGGTGTACACGGCGACCAAGGGCGCGATCGACGTCATGACGCGGGTGCTGGCCACGGAGCTGGGACCGAAGGGGATCCGCGTGAACGTCCTCGCGCCGGGCTCGACGCGGACCGACATGAACAGCGAGAAGAGCGGGAAGACCAAGGAAGAGGAGCAGCAGGAGATCGCGGCGACGGCGCTGCGGCGGATCGGCGAGGTCGACGACATTGCCGACGCCGCGGCGCTCCTCGCGTCGAACGACGCCCGGTGGATCACCGGGGCGTGGCTCGACGCCTCCGGCGGCATCCGGTTGTGAACCCGACTCGATACGCGACGGGTGCGCTGTGGGGCACCCGTCGGCAACCGGGTCAGTCGCTGAGTTCGACGAGCGCTTCGAGGCACGCGGTCAAGGTTTCAACGTCGCCGAAGTTGGTCAGCGTGTGAACCAGCTCCAGGAGCTTCTCGGGCGACATCCCCACGTCTTCGGCCAGCTTGCGGGCGTTCATGAGGTCGGCCAGCGTCGGCACGTCCCCGTTCCGCGAGGCGACCGCCGCACCGCCGCGGGCCTTCACCCAGCCGAGCTTCTTGCGCGCGGCGTAGACGTATTGTTTGAGCGTCGACGGGGAGAGTTCGATCCCCTTGTAATCCCGCTTCAGCGCGTCGCGGACGGCGTCGTCACTGACCGTGTCGCGGCCGATCTTTTCCACGATATCCAGGATGATCGCCGGGTTACTCTTCCCGTCGTGGTTCGCGTCCGCCTTCGTATCCGCCTTGGCCTTTGCCATGTGCCCCTCGATGTGTTGAATACAACGTCGCTTCTACATTACATCGTGCTGTAGTTGTGGCCAGTAAAGAATCGTCCGAATTATGCACCGGGGGCGGTATAGTTGGCCGTGTTGTTCGGGCACCGCGGGCGGTGCGCCGGACTCGCCTTGTGGGGACCGGGGGCGGTTCGTATACCCCGCTCAAGGCGGTTCCGCGAGGCGCGCCGCGAGCGGTTCCAAACGATTCCCCGGGGCTTCCCGTGGCCTCCGACGTTCCCTTCCGGTTCAGCGAGCGGGCGGCGGTGATCCGCGCCCTCGCCCGCACCACCCTCGACTCGTACGGCCTGCCCGCCTGGGACTTCGGCTTCAACTCCAATCTCCGCCGGGCCGGGGTGTGCTTCTACCCGCACCGCGGCGAACCCGGCCGCATCGAGCTCTCAGTCCACTTCGCCGAGCGGAACGGGGACGAGTTCGTCCGCGACACGATCCTGCACGAGGTGGCGCACGCCCTGGTCGGCCCCGGGCACGGGCACGACGCGGTGTGGCGGGCCAAGTGCCGCGAGATCGGCGCGCGGCCCGAGGCGTGCTGCGCCGAAGACGTGGAGGCGCCGAAGGGCCGGTGGCGGGCCGCGTGCCTCGGGTGCGTGGCCGAGTACAGCCGGCACCGCCGCCCGGCGCGGGTCGACGGGTGGTTCTGCCGGGCGTGCGGGCCGCAGCGGGGGAAGCTACAATGGCGGGACGTCGGCCCCCTCTGAGGCGGCGCGGCCCCCGTCGCAGGAACCCGGATGAGCCACGAGCCAACCCCGCACGTCGTCAGCATCGTCTACACGCCGCGGGGAACAACCCCGCGCCGCCCGCAGGGGAACTACACGCGCGTTCCCATCGAGCGGGTCGAACTCGCCGAGTTCAAGGGGATCGTCGGCGACCTGCGGGGCGGGACGGGGAAGCGCCAGCTCAACATCATGTCGGCCGAGACGCTCGCCGAGCTGCGCGCCGAGGGCTTCAGGACCGGCCCCGGCGAGTTGGGCGAGCAGATCGTCGTGTCGGGCGTCGACCTGATGGCACTCCCCGTGGGCGGCCGGTTCCGCCTCGGGGCGGCGGTCGTCGAGGTCACGCTGCCGCGGACCGGGTGCGACCGGTTCGCGATGATCCAGGGGAAACCGAAAGCGGCGGTCGCCGGCCGGCTGGGCGTCCTCGCCCGCGTGGTGACCGGCGGCGCGGTCGCGGTCGGGGACCGCGTCGAACTCCTCCCCTCACAGGGCTGAACCGGTCGCCCGTCCCTGGTCGCCTCCCGGCGGCCGCCGTACACCTTCCACGGACGCGCGAACCGCCGACCGGCCGCGAGCGTACCGGCGGGTATCGACCCGCTCGACCCGCACCCTACCGGGCCACACAGCATGTTCTCCTGGGTGTACGACCCGCCGATGCTCCTCGCCGGGCTGCTGCTCGCGATCGTCCAGTTCGTCGCCGCGCTCCCGTGGCTGTATGCCATCGACCCCAAGGGGTTCAAGCACACGGCCGCCAGCGGGCTGGGGATGGCCTACGTCGGGGCCGGGCTGCTCGCGGCTGGGGCCGGGATCGCCGCGTTCATGGGGTACAAGTCGGACCCGACGAACCTCGCGTGGTTCGGCCGGTACGTGTACGGCGCGGCCCTCCACCTCCAGCTCCTGGTGGACCTGTTCCTGCTGCTCCCGCACCTCGCCGTCATGCTGTTCCCCAAGGCCGGGGCCGTGGCGCAGGCCGCATACCGCGAGGCGTGCCGGCAGCCGATGTTCTGGCTCATCGTCGTCAGCGCCAAGGTGCTCATCTGGCTGTCGGTGTGCATCCCGTACTTCACGTTCGGCGACGACTACAAGATGATGAAGCAGATCGGGTTCGACGCGGTCATGCTCTCGGCCGTGCTGTTCGGGGTGCTGGCCGCGAGCATGTCGATCAGCGAGGAGATCGAGGGCCGCACCGCCGTCACCCTGATGAGCAAGCCGATCAACCGCCGGCAGTTCCTCCTCGGGAAGTACCTGGGCATCCTCCTCGCGTGCCTCGTGATGTCGCTGGTCCTCGGGTGGACCCTGAACTTCGCGCTCCGGGCGATGCGCGAGTTCGACCCGATCAACAACGCCCCGGACCCGGTGGACCCGACCGCCGGTCAGGTCGAAAAGGTCGTGGACCCGCTCACGTTCCAGGCCCAGAAGACCGTCGTGCCGGTGTTCGAGAGGCCCGTCCCGAGTGCCCCCGGCAAGGCGCTGGCCCGCGGGTGCGGCCTGTGGTTCTCCGACACGCTCGCGCACTCGTTCGGTATCCTCCTCGGGTTCGGGCAGGTCATGATCCTGGTGGCGATCGCCTCCGCCCTGGCGACCCGGATCTCGTTCGTGGTGAACATCGTCTTGTGCCTGCTCATCTACTTCCTGGGGCACCTCGCGCCCGTACTGGTGCGGGTGACCGAGTCGGCGGGCGCGGCCGGCGGCGTGGGGGTCGGGCTGGTCGGGTTCATCGGGAAGCTGTTCGACGTGCTCCTGCCGGCGCTGGAGTTCTTCAACATGGGGCCGGCGATCATCCGGGAGACCCCGCTCGACCTGTGGATGTTTGGAACGTACGTCGTGACGGTCCTCGGGTACTCACTCATCTACACGGCGATCGCGCTCCTCGTCGGCCTGCTCCTGTTTGAGGACCGCGACCTCGCGTGAGGCCGCTCGGGTCCGGCGGCACCTACCGAAATCCGCACGGGCGGGCGACGACCCCGGGGTCGACGCCCGCCCGCGTCACTCACCGGTCCGGTCGGGCGTGTTGTGCCGACCGTTCCGGTCCCTTCGTTTCTTCGTTCGGGCTTTTCCACTATTGTGAGTGCGGGTGGGTCTGCTACGCTCAGGCAATACCCGAGTTCCCTTCCGCCACCCCCCCGAGGTCGTTGTGGACTCCTCTGCGTTCAACCAGCTCAAGGCGGACTTCCTGAGGGCCCGCACCGAGCGCGGCATCGCGATCTTCTGCTCCGTCGGCGTCGCCCTCAGTTACCTGTTCCTGCTCGTGCTCCTGTACCTGTTCGTCGACCTGCTCGTCACCCGCGGGTACGTCACCAGTTACGCGCAGCTCACGCACGCGCGGCAGCGGGAATTCGCCGAGGAGTGGGACCGGCGGCCCGAGGCCGACCGCGCCGAGGCGGTGAAGCGCGTCACCGGGTGGGACGCCCAGGCGAAGGTGCTGGTCGGCAGCGCGACCGCCCCGACCCCAACGGCCGCCGAGTGGGAGCTGCGGTGGCGGGCCGGCGCGTACCTCGCCCTCAAGGAGCGAGTGGGCCCCGCGGCGGCCGACGCGTACCTGCCCGAACGGGGGACCGCGGCGGCCGACGAGGAGCCCCGGCTCGGGGCGCTCGGGCTGATCGTGCGGGAGCGGAACACCTGGGCCGGAAGGGTGCTCGGGGCCCTGGCGTCGTGGAACCCGTGGATGTGGCGGCCGAGCGGCACCCAGGACGCGAACCCGAAGTACCTCGCGGGGCTGTTCGTCCTGGCCTTCACCGTGAGCGTCCTCCGCGGCCTCATGGTCAACGCCCTGGCCTACGTCGCGGCCGCGGTCACGCTCGACATCGTGACCCGGCTCCGCCGGGCGGTGTTCCTGCACACGTACCGGCTCGGGTCGCTCCTGGCCCGCACCGAGGAGCCGCAGCACCTGTTCACCCGCCACGCCGACACCGTCGGGAGCGCGGTCAACGCCTCGCTCCTGTCGCAGGCCCGCGCCCCGATCCTGGTCGCCGGGCTCCTCGTGTTCATCCTGCTGACGAACCTGTGGCTCGCGGTCAGCTTCCTGCTCATGGCCGCGCTCATCTGGCTGGTGGGCGGGCAGTACGCGGCCCACGTCCGCAAGGAGGGGCGGCTCGGGGCGCGGCAGGCCGAGACGTCCACGGCCCTGATGGTGGAGAGCCTGGGCCTGCTGCGGATGGTCAAGTGCTACCGCATGGACCGGTTCAACCAGAACCGCGTCGAGCGGCAACTGGCCGAGTCTGGCCGGGCCACGTGGCGGCGGCTCCGGGGCACGGCGCTGATCCGCCCGCTGCTCGTGGCGGCCGCGCTCGTCGGGGCGGTCGCGCTGCTGTACCTCGGGGGCCGCTCGGTGCTGTCCGGGGAGTTCTCGATGGCCGGCCTCGTCGTCATGGCGGTGGCGCTCGCGTCGCTGATGCCGCCGATCGCCGACTGGTTCGACTACCGGCTCAAGCTCCGCCGCGGCCGCGAGGCCGCCGCCGCGATCGGCGAGTTCCTCACCCGCAAGGGCGAGTCGGCCGAGGCCCCGGACGCCGAGCACCTCCCGGCGCTGACCACCAAGGTCGAGTTCCGCGGGGTCCGCCTGGACGAGCCGGGGGGCGGCCGCCGGCTCCTGGAGAACGTCTCCTTCACCGTGCCGGCCGGGTCGCGGGTCGCCATCGTCGGCACCGACCCGGACGAGAAGCGGGCGCTCGTCGACCTGCTCCCGCGGTACGTGGACCCGACCGCCGGCGAGATCCGCATCGAGGACAAGAACATCCGCTGGGTGACGCACGAGTCGCTCCGGGCGCAGGTCGTCGCCGTCATGCAGAACTCGTGGATCTTCACCGACACGGTGGTGAACAACATCGGGTGCGGGGACCAGCAGTTCACCATGCCGCAGATCATCGAGGCGGCGAAGCTGGCGCACGCCCACTCGTTCATCGAGGTGCTGCCCCACGGGTACGAGACCGTGGTCGGGGACCACGGGCACGTCCTCAAGGTCGGCGAGCGGTTCCGCCTGTCCCTGGCCCGCGCCCTGCTCCGCGACCCGAGCGTCCTCATCATCGAGGAGCCGGCCGGGTCGGTGGACGAGGACACCCTGGCACTGCTCGACGACACCCTGGAGCGGGCCGCCGCCGGCCGCACGCTGATCTTCCTCGCGAACCGGCTCTCGACGCTCCAGAACGTCGACCGCGTGTTCCTGCTCAAGGAGGCCCGGCTCGTGGCGTCGGGCACGCACGCCGAGTTGTGGGAGACCAACGAGCACTACCGCCGGCTCCAGATGGTCGCCGACAGCGCCAGCGAGGTGCCCGCCGGTGTCGAAGACGAGGGGGCCGAGGACGAGGGGGCCGAGGACGAGGGGGCCGAGTAGCCGCCCGCCGATCGCGCCCCCGCCGCGGGCCGCCCTTCGTGGCGGCCCGGCGAGTTTGTACACTTGACCCCACACCGATTCCGGCGGGCACCGAGGGGAAGCGTCATGGCATTCGACAAGGAACTGCTCGTCGCACTCGAGGCGGCGGGCAAGGCGTCCAAGTTCATCCGCACGGAGTACGAGTCGTTCGCCGCGGTGCCCGACGCCCCGGTGGACATTAGCACGCACGTCGACAAGGCGTCGCAGGACCTGATACTCAAGATCCTCCACGCAGCGTACCCGAACGACGCCCTGTGCGCCGAGGAGTCGGTCGCCGGGTTCGAGAGCGTTCCCAAGAGCGGCCGGCGGACCTGGGTCGTGGACCCGATCGACGGCACCCGCGGGTTCGCGAAGAAGGTCGGGCAGTTCTCGGTGATGATCGGCCTGCTGGTGGACGGCGAGGCGGTCGTCGGCGTGGTCGCCGAGCCGGCCCAGGACCGCACCACCTACGCCCAGCGGGGCAACGGGTGCTACTGCGCCGTCGGCGAGGAGACGCTGACGCGGTGCCGCGTATCGAAGCGCCTCCCCGAGGCGCTCGTCATGACGCAGAGCTGGGCGAAGCCGGGCCAGCCGTCGAAGGCGGCCGAGGCCATCAAGCCCGCCAGGGTGATCGAGACGTACTCGGGCGGGGTGAAGCTCGCGCAGGTGGCCCGCGGCGACGCCGACGTGTACGCGAACACGTACGAGAACTTCTACGACTGGGACATCTGCGCCGGGCACGTCCTGGTGGTCGAGGCCGGCGGCACCGTGACCGACCTCGCGGGCCGGCCGATCGTGTACCAGGCCGCCGACTTCTCGCAGCGCAAGGGGCTCCTCGCCACGAACGGCCCCGCCCACGCCGAGGTCATCAAGCGGCTCGCCGGGGGCTGAGGCCAGTGGCCGGCTCGACAGGGTATGGCACTCACTTCGTGAGTGACTTGTTCCACGCAACCGCATCAGAACGGGCGACTCACGGAGAGACGCCCACCTTGCCGACCGTCACGGCCGCACGTCGAAGCACAGGACCTGCGTCTCGTCGCGGAGGTAGAGGCGGCCGTCCACGAGCGTGGGCGTCGCCCAGTTGTTCTTCCCGCTCAGCACCTTCGGCACCTTCGCGACCAGCCGGAACTCGTCGGGCGTCGCTTCCGCGAGGCACAGGTCGCCGCCCTCGGTCTGGATGATGAGGTGCTTGTCGGCGAGGATCAAGCTCCCCTTCCCCACGCCGTCGGCCTCCCACCCGTCCTTCGGCTTGCCCGTCTCGAACGCGACGCACTTCAACTGCGACTCGTCGAACCCGTACAGGTAGCGGTCGCGGTACACGCTGGAGCTGTGGTGGTTCTTGAACCCGCGGCCGCGCCGCGCGTACACCGGCACCAGCTTGACGCCGTCGCCCTTCGCCTCGCACCGCAAGAGCGCGCACCCCATCTGGTACGCCGACGAGACGAACACGTAGTCGTCCACGACGAGCGGGGTCGCGATGTTCCCCTGGAAGTTCGTGGGCCACGCGAAGCTGTCGGTCACCGTGCCGTCGGGCCGCACGGCGAGCAGCGCGTCGCCCAGGAACGCGAAGATCATCGGCCGCCCGGCGACCGTTGCGGACACGGCCGAGCTGTACCCCGGCGGGTTCGAGCCGGCGGTCCACTTCACCTCGCCCGTGTTCTTGTCGAGCGCCGCGACCGCGCCCTTCGAGCCGCCCGGGAGCACGACGACGAGGTCGTCTACGACGAGCGGCGAGCAGGCGGTGCCCCACTGCGGGAGCGGGGCACCGAACTCGGTCAGTAGGTTCTTCGACCAGACCTTCTGCGGCTTCTCGCCGTCGGCCCTCGGCAGTTGCAGGCAGAGCAGTTCGCCGGCGCCGCCGGTGGCCCAGAGCCGGTCGCCGATCACGGTCGGGGTCGCCCGCGGGCCGATGTTGTAATCGACCTTCGCGTAGTCGGCCGGGTAGATGAACTCCCAGACGGGCTTGCCGTCCTCGGCGTTCAGGCAGATGACGCGCTCGCTCGCGCCCTGGCGGTCCTGGGTGTACAGCCGGCCCCCGACGACCGTGCAGGACGAGTACCCGCCGCCGCACTCGGCCCGCCAGAGCTGCTTCGGCGGGGTCTTGTCCCAGTCGGTGCGGAGCGGCCCGGCGGGCGCGCGGCCGTCGCGGGTCGGGCCGCGCCACTGGAACCACCCGGTCGCGGCGGCCGCGGGCGGGGCCTGGTCGATCTTCTTGTCGGCGAGCGTGGCGATCTCGCCGGCGTTCTCGCTGTCCGGAACGAACCACCCCTTGCTGTACGCGACGAACGCGGCGGCCGCGAGCGCGAAGGTGCCGACGACGCCGAGGATCAGACCGAACGACCGCTTCGTCATGGTTGTGCCCTGTCCGAGTGGCTTGGTTCCCGGTCAAAGTCGTCGTGATGGGCGGGGTGCCACGGAGGGCGGCCCGCGTGAGAGCACGGACTCAATCCCGCTCGCCGGCTGTGTCACCCCGCGGCGATCGCCTTGAGCGCGTCGCGGGCGGCGGCGATCGTCTCGTCGATGTGCGCGTCGGTCATCGGCACGCAGAGGAACGCGGCCTCGAACTGGCTGCACGGCAGGTACACGCCGCGGTCCATCATCTCCCAGAAGAACCGGCCGAACCGCTTGGTGTCCGCGGTCTTCGCGGTGTCGAAGTCGGTCACCGGCGTCGGGGTGAAGAACAGAGTCCACATGCTGCCGATGCGGTTGAACTGGTGCGGCACGCCCGTGTCGGTCGCGGCCATACGCAGCCCGGCTTCGAGCCGCGCGCCGAGCGCGTCGAACCGCTGGTACGGCGGGCTCGCCTTCAGTTCCTTGAGCGTCGCGATCCCCGCGGCCATCGCGACCGGGTTGCCGGAGAGCGTGCCGGCCTGGAACACCGGCCCCGCGGGCATGATCTGCTTCATGACGTCGGCCCGGCCGCCGTAGGCCCCCACGGGGTAGCCGCCGCCGATGATCTTGCCGAGCGCCGTGATGTCGGGCGTGTCGCCGAGCAACTCCTGCGCGCCGCCGTACGCGAGGCGGAAGCCCGTCATCACCTCGTCGTAGATGAGCAGCGCGCCGTGTTTCTGGGTCAGGCGTCGGAGTTCGGTACGGAACTCGGCGCTCGGGGGCACCAGCCCCATGTTGCCGACGACCGGTTCGAGGATCACGCCGGCGATCTTGTCGCCCTTCGCCGCGAAGAGTTCCTTCAGTGCGGCCGGGTCGTTGAACCGCAGCACGAGCGTGTCGTCGGTGCAACCGCGGGGCACGCCGGGGCTGTTCGGGACGCCGTGCGTGAGCGCGCTCGAGCCGGCCGAGACGAGCAGCGAATCGACGTGCCCGTGGTAGCACCCGGCGAACTTGACGATCAGGTCGCGGCCAGTGAACCCGCGGGCGAGGCGGATGGCGCTCATCGTCGCCTCGGTGCCGCTCGACACGAACCGCACCATCTCGACCGACGGGATCGCCTCGACAACGAGTTCCGCGAGTTCGGTTTCGGGTTCGCACGGCGCACCGTAGCTCGACCCGTTGCGGACCGCGGCCATCACAGCATCCACCACTCTCGGGTGGCAGTGCCCGAGGATCATCGGTCCCCACGAGCCGATGAAGTCGAGGTAGCGGTGGCCGTCGATGTCGAAGAGGTGCGGCCCGTCGGCCCGTGCGACGAACAGCGGGGTGCCGCCGACCGCGCCGAACGCGCGGGCCGGGCTGTTCACGCCGCCGGGGGTCACCTTCCGGGCGCGCTCGAACGCGGCCGTGCTCTTGGTCTGCGAACGGGTCGGCATGGGGGCTCCAAAAACCTCGATGCGGGGAGTAGCAGATGTCTTTCGAGCCACGGGGTTCGTCCCCGTGGTCCTGGACCCGCCAAGACCACGGGGACGAACCCCGTGGCTCGAAAGTCAGTCACTTCGGGACCGTGGCCGCGATCTCGCGGGCCTGCTTCACGTACCCCTTGATTGTCGGGTCGGCCTCGTCGTCGTACAGGTCGATGATCTCGCGGCACTGGTTCCGGGCCTGGATGCGGCGCGGCCCGCCCTCGGCCCGTGCGGCGTCGGCGTACTGCTGCGCGAGTTCGACCTGCTTCTCGACGAGCGCGAGCCGCTGCTTCGCGCCGCCGTCGGCGCTGCGGGGCACGGCGGCCCGCTGTTGGCATGCGAGCAGGTACCAGTCGCGCTTGTCCGGCTCCTTCTCGGTGAGCGTGGCGAGCTGGTCCCAGACGCGGCCGGCCTTGTCGGTGTCCCCGAGTTCTTCGAGCCGGAACCCGCGGACCGCGAGCGCCTCCGGGTTCGTCTGCTCGGTGCCGAACGGGGTCTCGAACTGGCGGGTCTTCTTGATCTTCTCGGTCGTGGCTGCGCTCAGCGACGCGACCCGCTTCAGGTCCGCGATCCGCTTGTCGGCGACCCACCCCCACCGCGCCTTCGCGAGCGCGTCGTCCTTCAGCGCGAACGACAACTTGGCCTCGTCCGGGAACCGGGCCCTGGCCTTCTTCCAGAACTCCTCGGCCATCACCAGCAGCCCGTTCCGCTCGGCCTCCATCGCCTGCCACGCGGCCTCGTAAGCGTCCCTGTCGTCGGCGTCGTCGGGCTTCTGCATCTTGTTGGCGAACCGCTTGGCGAGCTGCTCCTCGCGCTTGCGGGTCGCGGCCTCGCGGAACACGGCCGCGGCGCGGTCCGTGGCCTCGCCCGGGGCGTCGCCGTACCGCTCCAAGTACTTCGTGGCCGCGTCGAGCTTGTCCTCGGTCGTGGTGGCCCCGTCGAGCGCGGCGGCGAGCTTCGCGGCCGAGGGCGGCCGGAGCAGCAGGTACGCCCCGAGCGCCATGCCGAGGAGCACCACGCCGATCCCGGCCATCCTGAACCACGGCTGCTGGTGGACCGGCACCACCGGCTTCTTCTTGGCCTTCTTCTTCTTGCCGCGGAGGGCGCGGGCCGCCTCGCGGTCCTCGTCGTCGAGCTTCGACCCGTCGAAGTTCCGCGGCTTGTCGACGCGGCGGCTGGTCGCGGCCCCGAGCCCGGCGCTCTTGCGGGCGAACACGTCCTCCTCGATCTCGCCGATCAGCCGCCCGACCCACGCGGCGTCCCGCGGGCGGTCGTCGGGATTCTTTTCGAGCAACTGGAGGATGAGCGTTTCGAGCTTGCTCGGCAGGTCGGCGACCTGGTTCCCGATCCGCGGCGGCTCGTCGTTGACGTGCTTCAGGAACATGTCGATCGTCGTCTCGGCCAGGAACGGCTTGCGGCCGGTCAGCAGCTCGTAGAAGACGATGCCGAGCGAGTACAGGTCCGACTTGTTCGTGAGGTCCTTCTCGCCGCGGCACTGCTCGGGCGACATGTACGCGGCCGTTCCGATGGTGCTATTGGCACCCGTGAGGGCGGTGAGATCGGCGTCCTTGGCGATGCCAAAGTCCGTGAGCTTCAGGTTCCCGTCCCTCGTGACCATCAGGTTCGACGGCTTCAGGTCGCGGTGGATGATGCCCTTTTCGTGCGCGTACTGGAGCGCCTCGCAGAGCTGCTTGATGTACTCGGCGACCTCCTCCCACCCGAGCCGGCCGCGGCGGCCGAGGAGCCGGTCGAGCGGCTCGCCGTCGATGTACTCCATCGCGATGAACGGGGTCTTCTTGTACGTCCCGGTGGCGTACAGCCGCACGATCCGCGGGTGCTTGAGCTGCTTGAGGATCGTGGCCTCGCGCTCGAACCGGGCCATCGCCCCCTCGTTCCCCGCGAGCCCGAGGAGGACGACCTTCAGCGCGACGGTGACGACGGTGCCGTCGCGGTGGAACTGGGCCCGGTAGACCGAGCCCATCGCCCCGCTGCCGAGTTCCTTGTCCACCTCGAACCGGTACGCGCCGGCACCGATGGTCTGCCCGACCAGCATCTCGAACGCCCTCCTGGGAGAGGAGCACCACGCACGGTCATTGTAACCGGCACCGGCCGCCCGGACCGGCGGATTCGCGTGGCGGTATCGTGTAGATCTGTAACGAGCCGCAAACCCAATCTGTGACTGGAACGTCGGAATTGTGGGGCGGTTCGTGTTCCGGCTCAACTCCGGTCCCACACGGCCCCCGGGTTGGTGTAAAATGCCCGTCGGCGGTGTGCGAACGATAGCGTAGCGCCCCCGCCCGGCTCCGGAGACAGGTATGGCCGCGGCCCTCGACTACAAGTCCGACCCCGCCTCGAAGTTCAGCTCCCAGGTGGACGAGCAGATCGCGCAGGCCACGAGCCGCATCCGCGTCCACGACCTGGTGCTCGGCGGGCTCACCCTCGCGTCGCTGGTCGCCGTCTACGCGGCCGCCATGATCTCGCTCGACAAGTCGCTGAACCTCCCGGAATGGGTCCGGCAACTGTCGCTGGCCGGGTTCGGGGCCGCGTTCGCCGCGGTCGCGTACCTCATGGTGGTGCGGCCGCTCAAGCGCCGCATCAACCCGCTGTACGCCGCGGCCCGCGTCGAGGACACGATCGACGACGCCAAGAACGTCGTCATGGGGTACGTGGACGCGACCGAGCGGGGCACCGCCCACGGGGCGGTGCGGGCGGCGATCTCGGCGAAGGCGGCGAAGGCCGTCGGCGGGGCCGACGTGAACCGGGCCGTCGACCACCGCAGCCTCATCATCGCCGGCGGCGTCCTGGTCGCGCTGCTCGTCACCCTCGCGGTCCTGTTCTTCGTCTTCCGCCCGACGCAGTTCACCTCACTCGTCGGGCGAGCGTTCGTGCCGTTCTCCTCGAAGGCGATCGCCACCCGCACCCAGATCACGCTCCTGAAACCCGAGCCGGCCGAGCCGACGCTCACAACGGGCCAGACGATCACCGTGGCCGTCACCATCGGCGGCAAGGTGCCGGCGAAGACCGACCCGGCCCGCGTGCGCCTGCTCATCCGGCACAACCCGACCGACCCGAACTACGAGGAACTCCCGCTCCAGGAGGGCGACACCACCCGGGACTGGGCACTGAAGGTGCCCGAGTACCTCGTTCAGAACGGGTTCTGGTACAAGGTCGCGGCCGGCGACACCGAGACCCCCGAGTACCGCGTCACCGTGCGGTCGCTGCCGCTGTTCACCGACTTCGACGTGAGCTACGAGTACCCGAAGTACACCCGCAAGCCGGCCGACAAGGGCACCGACCCGAACCTGCGGGCGTACCGCGGCACGAAGGTCACCGTGCACGCCCGCACCAACCGCGAGGTGAAGGACGGGCTCCTCAAGTTCGACGGCGGCATCCTCCCGGGCGTCGTGGGCAAGCCGGTCCCCGGTAAGCCCGACACACTCGCCTTCAGCTTCACCGCCACCGAGGCCGCGAACTACCGCCTCTTCATGCAGACCACGACCGGCGAGCGCAACGCCGACGCCCCGCGGTTCTCGCTCGCGCTCGACTCCGACAACCCGCCGCGCGTCGAGGTCGTGAAGCCCCAGGAACCCGAGATCACGCTGCCGGCGAACGGGCAACTCGCGGTCGACGGCACCGTCGGCGACGACTTCGGCATCGACAAGGTCCGGCTCCGCCTCAAGGTCGGCGACCGCGACCTCGCCCCGGTCCCCTACGAGGGCGGCAAGTCGTTCTTCCGCCCGAAGGACGCGACGTGGCCTAACGACCTCGCGTACAAGGGCTCGGTCGACCTCGCCAGGTTGAAGTACGCCGACGGCCAGAAGTTTGAGCCGAAGGAAGGGATGGTCGTCGAATTCTGGCTCGAGGCGCTGGACAACTGCACCGAGACCAAGCCGGTCGAGGGCTGGGGCGACAAGCCGCAGACCGGCCAGGTCGGGCGGTCCGAGGGCCGCCGCGTCACGCTCACGGCTCCGAAGGTCGAGCCCGAGGACAAGCAGCAACTCGACAACCAGAAGCAGCAGCGCCAGAACGAGGAGAAGCAGCACAACGCGCAGCAGCAACAGAAGCTCGACAACGAGCCCCGCGACCCGCAGCAACCGCAGGACCAGGGCCAGCAGAAAAAGAACTCCGACGCCAAGGACGGGGAGAACCCCAAGGGCGGTGACCCGAAGAGCGGAGAGCCGAAGGGAGGCGAGCAGCCCAAGAATGAGGGCAAGCAGGACACCCCAATGAAGAAGGGCGGTGATCCCAACGGCATGGGCACGCCCGACAAGTCCCCGATGGACAAGGGCGGCGACCAAAAGAACCCGCCCGAGAAGAAGGAGGGCACCGGCGCGTCGAACCCGGCGAACGACCCGAAGACGCCGCCCGACCCGAAGGTCGATCCCAAGAACCCCGCCGATCCCAAGATGGAAAACGGGATGGGGGGCAACTCGGGCCAGACCGACCCGAAGATGCCGCAGGACAACAAGACCGACACGCCGCCGAAGACGGGCGACAAAACCGGCATGGGCGGGATGGGCGAGACGCCCAAGATGCCCGAAACCGCGCCGATGCCCAAGTCCGACGAGCAGAAGAAGGGCGAGCAAGAAGCAGAGCGCGTCAAGAACGAGCTGGACAAGAACAAGGCCGAGGGCGGCGACGCGAAGCCGAACCCGGAGGCCAACCAGCAACCGCAGGACCGCACCGACCCAGCCCAGCAGAAGCCGCAGCAGCCGATGGGCGGCAACGAGCAGAGTTCGCCTCCGAAGGAAGCGCCGAAGCAACCCGACCCGGCGAACCCGCAGGGGCCAAAGGGCGACCAGGGTGGCGCGTCGCAGTCGAAGCCCGAGGGCAAACTCGACCCGCCACCGGACAAGAACGGCGCGAGCAAGCCCGAGCCGAAGAAGGACGGCACCAAGGGCGAAAAGGGCGGCGATGCGTCCGAGCGCCGCGAGGAACCGCTCGGCGGCAACCCCGGCGAGGAGAAGCCCGAACCGAAGGCCGGCGACAACACCGCCGAGCCCAAGGGTACGGAACCCAAGGGCGGCGAGCCGAAGGGCGGCGAGCCGAAGGGCCCGCCAGGGAAAGACCCGAAGTCGGGTTCCACCGCGAAGCCGCCGACCGATCAGAAGCAGGGCGGTGAGCCGAAGTCGGGCGAGCCCAAGGCCGGCCCGGACAAGGCGAACCCCGCCGAGCAGGCCGGCAACACCAAGCCGAACGTCGAACCGGCCCGCGGCCAGGACAAGAATCCCGGCGCGAAACCCGAGGGCGGTCAGAAGCAACCCGGCGACCAAAGTGAAGCCGGCGACGCCAAGCCGCAGCAGGCCCCTCCGAGCGGCGAGAAGAAGCCGGAGCCCAAGAACGGCGGCGCTGACGAGAAGCAGCCCGAAGCAAGCGAGGGCAAGCCCGAGCCGAAGGACGTCACGGACCCGAAGGGTCCCAAGGGCACCGGCGGCGCGTCCGCGTCCGAGACCAAGCCCGAGCCGAAGAAGCCGATGGGCAACATGGGCGAGGCCGGCGAGGACAAGGGCGGCGAGCCGGGCACCGACAAGCCGCAGCCCAAGCAGGGCGAGCCGAAGGGCGGCAAGGACGGCGACCCGACCGCGAAGAAGGGCGGCAAGGACGGCGGTAAGAAGCTCGACGAGAAGCAACTCAAGGAACTGGAACAGGCCGCCCGCGACCTCAACAGCGCCGACCCGCAGAAGCGCAAGGACGCCCAGGACAAGCTCGACAAGGCCATCGGCGAGGACAAGCGCAAGGAGCTGGAGCAGACCGCGAAAGACCTCCAGTCCGACGACCCCGCCAAGCGCGAGGCCGCACAGAAGAAGCTCGATGATGCCAAGAAGCAGGCCCAGGAGCAGGCCAACAAAGGCGGCGAACCCAAGACCAAGGAGGGCGCAACCGGTGAGCCCAAGGGCAAGGACGGCAAGGGCGGCGACGCCAAGGACAAGGGCAAGGAACTGACCAAGGATGATATTGCCGAACTCGCGAAGAAGGCCGGTGACTTGAACTCGAAGGACGACAAGAAGCGCGCGGAGGCCGAGAAGGAGTTCGACAAGAAGATCGGTAAGGAGGCTCGCGAGGAACTTCAGAAGGAATTCGCCAAGCAGCAGCCGATGGGCGACCCCGCGGACCCGAAGGGCCAGGACGACCTCAAAAAGCAGATCGAGGAGCAGGCCCGCAAGAACCCGCCCAAGGGCAAGGGCGACAAGACCGACGAGTTCACCCCGGGCGGTGGGGCCAGCGCGGAACCGCCCAAGCCCGAAGACCCGACCGACCCGAAGAACAAGCTCAAGACCGCTCAACTCCAGTTGGAGGAGTTCGAGAAGAACCGGTACAACAAGGACCTCCAGGACAAGCTCGGGTGGACGCAGGAGCAGTACGACGCGTTTCTGAAGGCGCAGGCCGAGCGGCTCCAGCAGATGCAGAAGGAAACCGCGAAGCAGGACGAAGAGGCCCGCACCGCACCCCCGCCGGGCGACCCGACGATCAAGCTCGGCACCGGCGGGAAGGTCGAGACGCTCGGGCCGGGCTTCGGCACCGGCCCGACCGGCACCGGGGCGGTGTACTCCCCGCCCGGCTTCGAGGACGCCAAGAAGCGCTTTGCGGAGGAATTGCGGAAGCTACAACAGAAGAAGTGACCCCTGCTGCTCGGTCGATGTCCGGCGCGGTCGGCGGTCCGCCACGGAGGGCGGCCCCTACGAGACCTCCTGGTTTGTAGGGGCCGCCC